>NZ_NOLI01000089.1:0-33834 GCF_002245975.1 Nostoc sp. 'Peltigera membranacea cyanobiont' 213
AAGCGATCGCGCTTGAGCCAGTCGTCGAGAACGTCAAACCACCCTCTACTGGGGGCGCGTCCAACTGCGATGGTCATCGGACTAAAATCCTCTTTTTTTACTAAAATTGCAACGTTTCTAAGGCAGTACGGAGAGCCAATGTAACCGACTGCCGTAGAGGAATTAACGTTTTTTTGACAATCTCAAAAGCTTAAAAGCGATTGAGATTCTGAGAATTTTCTGACCTGTGAAATCAGTATTTCTCTTTCTTTATGCCATTACACGTACCATCGGCTAGCAATCTAGCTTCTGGTAACTTAATGATTCTTAACTTATCATACTACTCAGGGTTTTTGCCTGATAGACAGAAGCAAATTAGGCATGAAACACGAACCTTATAAATAATATGAATATCAGAAATTTTACAATTTGACACAAGTTTTCTCAGAAATGTAAGAAAATTTAGTCTAAATCGACGTAAGTAGGTAACTCCTTCTCAAGAGGTCAAAAAGAGTCAGGGGGCTGGAGAGAGAGAATTTTGATCGGACAATGAGTAAAAAATGATAAACGTGCCCTAACAAACAAATTATATGGGTAGCAGCAGGGGGGAGCGCAGCTGAGTTTTTGTCAACAATGTTTGGTAAAATAATCAAGCAGCAGACACTCTAAAGTGTTCTTTAGTTGAATGACTAGCCTTCAATTTAGTCAAGTTCTGTCTAGCAGCATTTAGTGTGCGAGTATGTCACAGCGAGTATCTCACAGGCAATGGTAGTTCAATGACGACATCAACAACGATTAACAAAGGCGATCGCCTCCTGCATCAAAATGTTCTCGGTTCTCGTCGGTTCAGTAACTACTGGTGGGCAACTATCGTTACCTTGGGAGCAAGCGGCTTTTTATTGGCTGGGATATCCAGCTATTTAAAAGTTAATTTACTCATAGTTTCCGATCCAACTCAACTGGTATTTGTCCCCCAAGGATTGGTAATGGGGTTATATGGCTCTGCTGGCTTGCTATTAGCCACATACCTATGGCTAGTGATTTTATTGGATGTAGGTGGCGGTTACAACGAATTCGATCGGGAAACTGGCACAATCAAAATCTTTCGTTGGGGTTTTCCCGGCAAAAACCGCCGAATTGAGATAGATAGCCGCATAGAAGATGTACAATCTGTGCGAATAGCCGTAAAAGAAGGTCTTAATCCCCGTCGCGCCCTCTATCTACGCATTAAAGGGCGGCGTGATATCCCCTTAACACGGGTTGGACAACCGTTATCTTTAACAGAGTTAGAAACAGAAGGTGCAAAGTTAGCCCGCTTTTTGGAAGTGTCACTAGAAGGATTGTAAGGGATTGGCGACTGGGGACTGGGGATTGGGAATTGGGTAATAATCAATAGAACACTTGGCCATCTTCCTCATCCCCCATTAGCTATTACCCAGTCCCTAATCCCCAGTTCCCCTGAAAACGATAAGATACTCTGGTTAAATCAGTAACTGGCAATGCGGTTAAAAATTTCACAATTTTTGCTTTCTCTTGTGCTTATCAGTGCTGTGATGCTTGGAGGATGTTCAACACAGCAGGTAGCTTCTAATACGTCTTCTCCAACCTCGACAGCTACCTCGACTACCCAGACGACTACTGAAGCAACATCCGTATCTCAAACTAGTAGTGAGACTGTTCCTGGAATCGCTGGTTTACCACGTCTTGAAGGCAAGGCTACTGTGGTAATAACAGTTAAAGGTTCGCCCATTACTATCGAAGTAGACGGCACTGATGCCCCCATCACAGCTGGAAACTTCGTAGATTTAGTGCAAAAGGGTGTTTACGATGGTTTAGCTTTCCATCGAGTTGTGCGCGATCCCCAACCGTTTGTAGTTCAAGGGGGCGATCCCAAAAGCAAAGACCCGAAAGTTCCAGCAGATCAACTAGGAACCGGTAGCTATATTGACCCAAAAACGGGAAATGCTCGCTATATACCTTTAGAAGTTAAGCCAAAAGGTGCGGATACTCCGATTTACAATAAACCATTTGATGCTACTGCTCAACCCGTTGTATTGCCCCATAAACAGGGTGCAGTAGCGATGGCGCGATCGCAATCACCAGACTCCGCTTCTGCTCAGTTTTACTTTGCTTTGGCGGATCTAGCCTTTTTGGATGGTAACTACGCCGTGTTTGGCAATGTCACTCAAGGCTTTGATGTCGTGAACAAAATTCAGCAAGGCGATCGCATTGAATCCGCGAAAGTCACCCAAGGGGCTGAAAACCTGAAAACACCAACTCCTAACCCCTAATTTCCAAATTGGTTAAGGTTTGTGTTACTGGTATTGGTTTGATTTCCGCCTTGGGTGGAAGCTTAGAAGATAGCTGGCAAAATCTGCTAGCAGGTAAATCTGGAATTAGGTTACATCAACCATTTCCAGAACTAAAACCACTTCCTCTAGGTTTGATTTCTCAACAACCATCTGAGTTGACAATATTAACTCAGATGGTTGTTGCTTCTGCTTTGCAAGATGCTGGGTTAGTTCCACCTTTAACTGATTGCGCTGTAGTTATTGGATCTAGTCGCTCTTATCAAGCATCTTGGGAGAGGCTGGCGCGGCTAATGTATGAAGATGCGGAAAATTTGCCCGTTTCTCATTTTGGAAATTGGCTAGATATATTACCTCATATCAATGCGATCGCAGCTGCAAGACAAATCGGTGCATCAGGTATAGTTTTAGCACCGATGGCAGCTTGTGCGACTGGAATTTGGTCTATCGCCCAAGCAGCTTTACTTATCCAAACTGGGCAATGTCAACAGGCGATCGCAGGTGCAGTGGAAGCACCAATTACACCCTTAACTTTAGCTGGGTTTCAGCAGATGGGTGCTTTGGCGAAAACTGGGGCTTATCCCTTTGATTTGCATCGAGAAGGCTTAGTTTTGGGCGAAGGCGCAGCTGTGTTTGTCTTAGAATCCGCAGAGTTGGCAAAACAGCGTCAAGCAAAAGTGTATGGTGAAATTCTCGGTTTCGGCTTAACTAACGACGCATATCATAGTAATTCACCAGAACCTGAAGGCAAAAGTGCGATCGCAGCTATCAAACAATGTCTAGAACGTAGTTGTTTGACACCAAATGATATTGATTATATTCATTCTCATGGCACAGCTACCCAGCTAAATGATCAGATGGAGAGCATGGTAATCCAGCGTTTGTTTCCCCAAGGTGTGGCAATTAGTTCTACTAAAGGAAGCACAGGCCATACACTAGGAGCATCGGGAGCATTAGGCGTAGCTTTTTCTCTCATGGCATTAAAGCATCAAATATTACCACCTTGTGTAGGATTGCAGCAGTCAGAATTTGATTTAGATATTGTTACAACAGCACGCCTCAGTAAACTTAACCAGATATTATGTTTGAGTTTTGGCTTTGGTGGGCAGAATGTAGCGATCGCCTTAGCTAAATACAGCTTTGCATAAGTTTGTAACTAATTCTTTGCGTAACTCTGCGCTTCCCTCTGCGCCCCTTTGCGTTTAAAAAATAACCCTTTTTCCAATACCAGAACCCTAAACATAAAACTGTAACAAAAACTACAAAATTCACATTTTGCTAAAAAAAAGGATAAGCTAGTTACAGAATGATATCCGGTTCGTAAAGATACCGTGATTAGGAGAAAATTTTATGATTTCAAAATCATTACTACCGCTAGAACCTGCTTCTCCAGCGCATATATGCCCATTTGACCAAGCCTGTAGCTACTTAGAAGCAGCAGCTAAAGAATTAAATTTAAATCAGGGTTTGCTAGAAATTCTCAGTCATCCACGTAAAGTTGTCACAGTTTCCATTCCCGTGAAACTAGATGATGGGGAAATACAGGTTCTCGCTGGACATCGGGTACAGCACTCCGATGTTTTAGGCCCATACAAGGGTGGAATTCGTTACCATCCAGCTGTGACATTGCGCGAAGTATCGGCTCTGGCAATGTTGATGACTTGGAAATGTGCCTTGTTAGGCATTCCTTATGGTGGTGGCAAGGGTGGCATTGCTATAGATCCCAAACATTACAGTGTTGGCGAATTAGAGCGAATCAGCCGCCGTTATATCAGCGAGTTAATTAAAGATATTGGGCCTTCCGTAGATATCCCTGCACCAGACATGGGGACTTCTGCCCGTGAAATGGCTTGGATGATGGACACTTATTCTGTAAATGTCGGTCATGCTGTACCAGGAGTTGTAACTGGAAAACCCCTTTCGATTGGTGGTTCGCTGGGGCGAGAAATGGCAACCGGACGTGGCACGATGATTATTGTGCGTGAGGCGTTGGCAGATCGAGGTAAATCCTTAGTAGGAGTGCGAGTAGCTATTCAGGGTTTTGGTAATGTCGGTGGTGCCGCAGCTGAATTACTATATGAAGCAGGGGCGAAAATTATCGCTGTTTCAACTGGCGCTGGGGGAATATTTTCCGAAGTTGGTCTTGATATTCCCGCGTTGAAAATCTATGCTGCTGAAAATGGCAAGAGTATTATAGGTTTCCCACAATCTGTACCAATTAGCAATGCAGATTTATTAACTTTACCTTGCGATGTATTAATACCAGCCGCTTTAGAAAACCAGATTACACAAGAAAATGTGAATCAGGTGCAAGCGCAAATTGTCGCAGAAGCAGCTAACGGGCCGGTTACTCTTGAGGCTAACTTGGCATTAGAGGCGCGGGGTGTGATGGTTCTACCGGATATATTGGCGAATGCTGGCGGTGTGGTAGTCAGTTATTTGGAATGGGTGCAGGGTCTTTCCTACGTATTTTGGGATGAGGAGCGCGTCAACCGCGAAATGGAACATTTGATGGTGCAAGCCTACCGCAAGGTGATTCACCAGTCAGAGGCGCGGCAAATTTCTCTGCGGTTAGCAGCTTACACTTTAGGAGTAGGTAGAGTTGCCCAGGCGTTGACTGACAGAGGTCTTTATCCCTAAGATTTAGAAACATTTTTCAATTCAATAGACCAGATGCGTAGGGGTGCAATACTAATATTGTGCCCCTATGATTATAGGGCTATGGCGATCGCTGCAACATCACTTCTTATAACTTACGTATTGACAAACTATAGGACTAGTATTTGATTTTTGAAATCTTAGGTAGGGTGCGTTACGCTACGCTAACGCACCATCCCAAGCTGATGGTGCGTTACGACGTTCCGTCTAACACACCCTACAAATACTTATATTTTTTCAAAAATCAAATATGATTCCTATATACAAGAAATAAAATAGCAAGGTGTCATAACTAATAAACTGTTTACATAAACAAGACAACGCTAACCACGTGATTAAAACTCTAATCTTGCTTTAAGTCGTGTTAGCATCAGGAGCAATTACACAATTTCAGAAAAATAATCGGGGTTACTTTTGTTTAACGATCAACTTTTGGCTTTTATCTTGAATTTGTAATAGTTCAGGGATGGTAACAAATCGATAGCCCTGATTGCGAAAGTTGGCAATAATTTCTGGTAAAGCTTGTACAGTCTTAGAACGATTACCACCGCCATCATGCATCAACACAATTCCGCCAGGTTTTGCCTCTCTGAATACATTACCGATTAATTTGGGAACAGGAGGACGGGAATAGTCTACAGAGTCAGATGACCACAAAATAATCGCATATTTACTATTTCTAGCATAGTCAACAACGCCATTATGCATCACTCCTCCAGGTGGTCGAAATAAATTTGTTTTTAAGCCTGTAGTTTGAAAAATCAGATCGGAAGTGTGGTCAATTTCATAAGCGGCGGCTTGTGGATTCAAGAATTGATACCAGTGATGCCAAGTGTGGTTGCCAATGACATGACCTTCAGCAATCTCCTGCTTGAGTAAGTTGGGATAATTTTTGACATTCTGCCCAACCACAAAAAACGTCCCTTTGATCTGGTTTTTTTTCAGGATATCTAACACTTCTGCTGTACTTTCAGGCCAAGGGCCATCATCAAAGGTGAGAGCAATTATTTTTTGAGGCGGAGAGAGTTTTGCCGCCTCAATTATCGCACCTTGAAAACTTGATGGAATAGAGTCAGAAAAACCTTTTACTTGTGCTTCTTGCTGCCAACTTTTCAGGATCGTTGTCTTGAATTCTTGAACTCGCTGTTGAGTTCCTACATCTGCCGCTATATTATTTACATTTAGAGTCTGTTTTGATTGAAATTTAAAAAGATTTATTTTGTTCAAGATGATTAAAATCAGACTAAAACTACCACATAAGATAAGCAACCCAACTAATTTTCCTGAAGTCGAAAGACTCGGCTTATTATCGATCACGTGAAGTTCCCTTTAATAGTCAAAATAATCAGTCACCATACCGATTGGAAGTTAGACTTTGTATCTACTTACCTTCAGAGAAAGTATAGCTATGTATTCATGTATTGCCAAGAGTGCGATTGCTTACCGCCCGATTTAGTTGGTTAAGATTTATTTTGTTGAGGAGTCCGTTGAAAAACCCTGTTTTGCTCAGTCTCCTATTCATGTCAGCTTATCTTGTTTCTATTCAGAAAACTTGTACTTTATAGAACAGGTTTAGATAGGCTTCAATGCAATCATGTAAATAAAACACACGTTCGTCATAGTTTTGTAATATTTTCCTCTATTAAGTATGTAATAATCTTTTAATGCTCAATCCAGATGAACTGTCAATTACTAAACTCCCAAATAAAGAACGTAGTAATTGTATTTGAGTTGTGA
Organism: Nostoc sp. 'Peltigera membranacea cyanobiont' 213; assembly: GCF_002245975.1. Classification (NCBI taxonomy): domain Bacteria; kingdom Bacillati; phylum Cyanobacteriota; class Cyanophyceae; order Nostocales; family Nostocaceae; genus Nostoc; species Nostoc sp. 'Peltigera membranacea cyanobiont' 213. Next base: position 6,684 of record NZ_NOLI01000089.1, read on the forward strand.
ATAGAGGATGTACTGATATTGACGTTGTAAACAAATATAACTATGCTGTTAGCACATTAGAATTGCTCTGCATAAATCATTCCAAAAAAGCTGTCGAAGAAGAAAATAAATTCCTACTGAAAATAACTCTATGAAATTACGCGGATTTTTACTAACTATTATTAGTACTTTCTTACTAACCTCACCAAGTTTAGCAGCTAGCATAAAATCTCCAACATTCGATTCTAATCGGAGTCATTTAGAGTCAACAAGAGATTTTAAGTTTTTATTGACTAACTTTCCAAGTAAAGTCACTATACAGAAAAGTTTGATTCCTCAACTCAATCAACCAGATATATTCACGAATATAAATAATCCTTCTTTATTTGGTGGAACTATCCCATTAGGTAAAGAAATCCCAGAGTTAAAGTCTCAAGTGAGAGCATTAATGACTCATTACAGTTTTCTCAAACCGGGAATGTTTTTCTTAGATATAGAAACAGGAAACTATTTGAATATTGATGGCGAAAAAGTATTTCCGGCAGCTAGTACTATTAAATATCCGATTTTAATTGCTTTATTTGAACAAGTAGATGCTGGGAATATCAAACTTGATGACAAGCTAGTGATGCGGCGTGACTTAGTAGCGAGTGGTTCCGGTGACTTGCAGTATAAACGAGCAGGAATCAAGCTGAGTGTAATGGAAACTGTTAACAAAATGATTACGATCAGTGATAATACTGCTAGTAACATGATTATCGATCGTCTAGGCGGGAAAGCAAAACTCAATCAGCGTTTCCATACTTGGGGGCTAAAAAACACAGTAATCCGCAATATGTTAGGAGACTTTAAAGGTACTAATACCACTAGCCCAGCAGATTTAGTCAGGTTGTCAGCCTTGGTTGACCAACATAAGTTGATTTCAGAAAGTAGTCAGTTCCAAGTTTTAGATGTCTTGCGTCATTGTCATAATAATAAGTTGCTAGCGGCTGGTGTGGGTAAGGGTGGAAGTATTGCTCATAAAACTGGAGATATTGGATTTTTGGTTGGGGATGCAGGAATTATTAGTTTGCCAAATGGTAAGCATTACTTGGCAGGGATTTTTGTGATTAGACCCCATGACGATGAACGAGGAAGGGAGTTTGTCCGTCAAGTTTCGCGGATAGTTTATCAGTATCTAGATCGACCAAAATTATCTCAGGAGTATTAGTTTAATGTTACTTTGGGTTAATTGTGCTTAAAGCTACACCCTGATAGTAATGCCCTAAAATTTGCAGGTAGTTTGCTCCTCTTTTAGCTAAATTGTACGCGCCCCATTGACTCATGCCTAAAGCATGACCGTAGCCAAGTCCTTGAAGTACAAAACTACCATTTGCTGCTTTGGTAAGGATAAAATGGGTACTTTTAATCTTCAGGGCTGTACGTACTTCTTCGCCTTGTAGTAATTTGGTTCCTTTATCACCAACAATTTTTAAGACTTTAACACTACCAAAAGGTGAGTAGGTTTGTGCAATCATATCTAAAACATTACCTACACCAGAAATTCTGGCACTAATTTCTGTAGGGGAGAAAGTTTTCACCCATTTGCACTCGCTAACATTTTGATCGTAATCTTCAACAGCCCGCAGGTAAGGTTCGTGGCTTCCCCAAACATCTTCGACATTTTCAGTATGTCCTCCAGAACAATCATGAAAAACTGAAAGAATAATACTGTCTTTATAAGTTAGTACTTGTTTATCAGTCGCATCGACGGCAGCATAAGTACTAGGAGTTTCATTGATTACTCCTTTATAATTCTGCCAACGATCTGGACTATCACCTAAATCGTAAACAGGATTATTACGCCGTTTTTCCCGCTCATAGAGAGCAAAAGTTCGGGCAGCAACTGCTTGCGCTTTCAAAGCTTCAGCAGGCCACTCAGTATCCATTTCGCCACCAACAACACTATAGAGATATTCTTTATCATCAACCCAGTTAACAGCCGTTAGTCCTTTGTCTGTAGGGACAACGAGAGTTCTACCTCGATACCAGTGTTCGCCAATGTAAACAAATCCCTTACCTGTCGGTTCAATCCAAAATAAACCAGACTGCCATTTATCTAAAGCCACACCCCCTGGAACTGCTTGGGCATAAAATGAACTCATTGCTGGTAATTTTCCGAGAGTCTTACCAGTACTATCTTTAACCAAAGCAGTCGTAGAACTACCAACTGTTACCTGATTAACTCCCCTCTCAATTGCAATTCGCAAGATTACAGATGCTTTGCTTGGAGTAGCTAAAGCCATCCACAATAAGGCACTTATCCACCAATGACCTACTTTCATCTGTGCGAACAAAGCGTTTAGTAAGAATTGGCATTTCATATCTAGCATTTTATTGATAGCATTCAATTTCTATCCAATGTTATCGCTAATACCGTGCTTTGCGTATATTGTCAGTTGTGCGCGATCGCTACTCAAGCGTCCTTTCTCAATTAAAAAGTCGGCAGCCGAGGCAATTGACTAATTTCATTGAGAAACTGGATGCTATGAGGGAGCCAGAACAGCTAGTAACTATGTAATTAGATGTAGCGAGTTAGGATTTTTCTGTTGGCAACTATTAACCAGTCAACTTGATGACACCTTGATTTACTAAATGTTCAAGCTGAGAATGATGCTGTGTTTCTTCTCGCAGTAACCTGATTTGCTCGTAGCTGAGAATGTGTAATCCGGGACGGACAACATAACCTTTAACAGTTATGCTTTGTGGCTGTTGGCTATCGGTGCGGTTGTAGTTAATTGAAGGCATATTGACAATGGGCTTGTAAGAACTCAGAACTAATTAGTAGAAGAGAATTTAACTCTTCATTCTCTTCCACCTTTACACAAGTTTCAAATAAAGGATGACTATAGAATGAGTCAATATCCAAGTGGAGAAATGAGAGAAAAGCAATGGAATATCCCTTCCACTTCAAAGAAAGTCAATCTCTCTAGTAAGAATCATGGATGAATCGGCAGCCATTGCCAACCATCGCGGATCAACAAATCATCTGCTGCCAATGGCCCCCATGAGCCTGCTGTGTAGGTTGTCAAATTTTCAGACGAAGTTGCCCAAGCCTCCAGAATGGGGCTGACGACCTTCCAGCCCAATTCTACGTTGTCAGATCGCTGAAACAAAGTCGCATCACCAATCATACAGTCGTAGAGCAAGGTTTCATAGCCAGTACTTGGGATCTTGCCAAAGCGATCGTTGTAGCAAAAGTTCATTTCCACCGCATCCATTGTCATTGCGGGGCCAGGCACCTTTGCACCAAATTGGAGGTGAATTCCCTCCTTTGGTTGAATGCGGATGGTCAAAAAGTTGGGTGTGAGGCGATCCATCGAGGTATTGCGAAACAATAATGACGGTACTTGCTTAAATTGAATTGCAATTTCAGTTACCCGTTGAGCCAGACGCTTGCCGGTTCGGAGATAAAACGGTACCCCTGCCCAGCGCCAGTTGTCGATGTTCAGCTTCAAGGCAGCATAAGTTTCAGTGGTAGAGTCTGATGCAACTCGTGACTCCGAGCGATAAGCAGGCACTTGAGTATCCTTCACCGTTCCCGCACCATACTGTCCCCTTACAGTATGAGTTTGCACAGTTTCAGCAGTGAACGGAATAATGGACTTCAATAGTTTTGACTTTTCATCACGCACCTCATCGGCTGAAAACGAGATTGGCGGTTCCATCGCCGTCATTGCCAGCAGTTGAAACAGATGGTTTTGCACCATGTCCCGTAATGCCCCAGTGCCTTCATAGAAATTGCCTCTGCCTTCGACTCCAACAGTTTCGGCAACGGTAATCTGTACGCGATCGATATGTTCGCGATTCCAAATCGGTTCAAACAAGCCATTACCAAACCGAAATACCAGAATGTTTTGTACAGTCTCTTTTCCCAGATAGTGATCGATGCGGTATATCTGTTTTTCTTCAAGGACAGCACTAATGGATTTGTTCAGGGTACGAGCCGAATCCAAGTCGTGTCCAAAGGGTTTCTCAATGATGACTCGCCGCCATTGATTATTGTCTTCACGCACCAATCCTGACGCACCCAGTTGTGTAACGATATCGCAAAAGAAGTTAGAGGCAGTTGCCAAATAGAACAAATAGTTTCCCTGAGTGCCACATTCTCGATCGACTTGAGTGAGTAAGTCTTGCAACTGATGGTAAGTGTCAGCTGATTGAAATTCACCTGCAAGATAGTACAATCGTTGCTCAAGCGGTTGCCAGAGACGATCCTCTACAGAAACTGTTGCGAACTCATGGATGTCTTGAGAGAGTTTGCTGCGAAAATCGTCTTGGCTCATTGAAGTGTGTGCAACTCCAATAATCGCAAATTCCTGTGGCAGCAAATTGTTAACTTTTAGGTTGTAGAGAGCGGGAAGCAACAGACGCTTGGTTAAATCTCCTGCTGCTCCAAAGATAACGATCGCACAGGGTTTTGCTGAATGGATTGAGGGTTCAACAGGAACCTGGGGCGTGGTGGCAGCCGTCATGATAAAATCTCCGCATATTCTTCAAGACATCCACCAAACTATACCGCATTGCAGACAACAGTTTATTGTCAATAAACTCACCTTAATTATAATATTTTGGTTTTTACGGTTATCTTCATAATTGGGCTAAATCTATTGCTGTTGTCTGCGTTGGGTTAAATTCATTTGTTTACCAGGATTTTTTGGTAGGCTTGGATTGTTTGCTTTGCGATCGCATCCCAGCTAAAATTCTCCAAGGCATATTTTTGGGCGTTCAATCCGCGTCGTTGGCGTTCTGCGGGATTTTGCAAAGCTTCTTGGAGTAACTCTAACAGTACTTGGACATCTGTTGCACCTACCCAACCCGACTCGCTATCACGTATTTGTTGACAAATATGCACTTGGTCAGATATTAATACGGGTACACCTGCAACCATTGCTTCAGCTACAGCAATCCCAAAATTTTCGTAGTAGGAAGGCAAGACAAATAAATCAGCAGCTTGTAGTAAACTAACTTTGAGTTCACCAGTAACAAAGCCTGTAATTGTAGTGTGCGATCGCAGTGGTGAATTTTGAATTTGGGATATTATCTTTTGTTCGTAATCTGGATCTTGAGGATTTGTCCCAGCTAAGACAAAATGAAACTTATAACCAACCGCCAACAGCTTCTCTAGTGCTGGAATTAACAAATTCAACCCCTTTTTTGGGTCAATTCGTGACATAAACAGTATTAAAGGCACATCCTTTGGTATTTTTAACTGACTGCATACATTTTTCATAGAAGATTGACGGGGAATCACACCCAAGGGAATCACCAAATCTGGCGTAGATACTCCAAATCGTTCTGATATTTTCGCTTCTTGCTCGCTGGTAAAATGAATTGCTGCCGCACCAGCTAAATTTTTGCGTTCTATCATTGCAACATAAAGCTGTTTTAATTGCTTTTTCTTGCGTAAATCAGCCGGATCGAGAGTACCCAAAGGACGGAAAATATAAGGTAGCTTTTGCTGACGACACACAATAGCAGCAGCGCTACTTATGGGAGAAAATAGAGCATGAATATGTGCTATGTCAAACTCATGAGCGTGACGTTTTAGCCAATTTAATAAATCGAGGGAAAATTTGTAGCGACGAAACGGCGCACAACGAAAGTAAATTATTTCATAGCCATCTTGTTTAATTGGGCGATTTAAAGGAACATCCAGAGGTGTTTGGCCATTATCGCCATTACTATCAGTTGTGAGAATTGTAACTTCCACTCCCTCTTTTACCAACGCTGGAGCTAATCCTAGTACCATTTGACTAGGCCCGCCATAAATCAGAGAAATAGAGGGGACAATTTGTAATATCTTCATTTTTTTGTCATTTGTTATTTATTAATGACTAATGACTAAATCCTGATAAAACTCTAATTGCTGTTTAGCCAAAGCTTTATTTGTATATTTAACCATTGCTTTCTGATAACCCATTTCACCCAGGCTGTGAGCAAAATCTGGTTTATCCATTAATTGAACTAAGCAATTAGCAAGGGCTTGAGCATCACCTTCAGGAAATACTAAACCAGCATCGCCAATTACATAGGGAATTTCACCAGAGTTAGAACCAATCACAGGTACTTGGCAAGCCATCGCTTCAATTAGCACATGACCAAATTGCTCTTTCCAGCCAGCAGAAGTTAAAGTTTTAAACTTATAAGTTGTTTCTGAAGGCAGTACTAAAGTACTCATTAAATTGATATAGTTTGCAACCTCATCATGGGGGACGCTTTCTATCAAAATTAGCCGTTCTTTAATATTGTTTTCTGCTGCAACTTTGATTAATTCAGTTTGTAACTCTCCCCGTCCCAGCAGCAATAATTTCCAAGGTTTATTTTTCAATGCAATTAAGGCTTGTAAAAGCGTTAACAAACCCTTTTCTTGCACAAATCTACCAACGAAACCTACTACAAAATCTTCTTTCTCAATACCAAACTTAGCTGCTAACTCTGGTTGGGCTTTGGGAGTAAATAAACTTTCATCTACGCCCAGTTGCGGCATAACTTTAATTGCCCCTTTATATCCCCGTTGTCGCAAAACTTCTGCACCGTCTTGATTGCCAGAAATAATACCGTGGCTGCGATCGAGGTTATATTTTTCTAATAAAGCAATTGGTAATTTCAAATTATATGGTAAATTCCACCAGGTAAAAAATACATTTTTTGCATTGAGTCCTAATAGCTGATTTAAAGCAATCATCTGAGTATAAGCTAGCCCCCTAGACCCTTGTTCTACTTGGATGATTTGCGGACGAAATTGTTTTAGCAAAGATATCAAATCAGCGCCAAAGGTAAGGAGTCCCTGATGATTTTGACTAAAGTTAGAAACGGGAACTATTCTAAATGTGCCTTCATCACGATATTCAGTTTCAATAATTCTGTTTTGTACGCCGCCTGGTTTCCAGCGCTTTGGGACTACAACTGTCACTTCAACTCCCGGTTCTAGTTGAGACAAAGCGCGTAATTTCTCACAGTTGAGGTCTACGATATAAGTGTGACTAGCAACTAAGATTTTCATTGATATTTAGTAATTGTCATTTGTCATTTGTCATTTGTCATTTGTAATTTGTCCTTCAGTAACTCTTAACTCCTAACTAAACTTGTTCATCCAATCGACTGTAAATTTGACCATCGTTCCATAATGATTGGATGACACTACCCAAAGCTTTGAAAAAACCCAAAATGTAGAAAATAGCGCGAGTGGCAATTTTGATGGGGGAACCACTTTTATGGCAAGGTGGTCGTCCCAGAACGTGACAGTCAAATAAACGACCGTATAAACGCAAAGATTGAGTCACAGTCAGGTTTTTCAGCCCTAGTAGGAAATGGTTGTGGTAGAAGGTGAGTTGATATTTTAGCGATCGCATACTAATATCATGACAACCCCCTGTTTCTTCGCCTAAATGCACCAAATGGGCTTCTGGGTCGTACCAAATCTTATATCCCGTCTTTCGCACCCGCAAACAAAAATCTGACTCTTCCCGCACTGCACTACCGCGAAACCTCTCATCAAACCTTAGCCCATACTTAGTAAAGATTTCGCGGCGAAATGACATATTGCAACCCCTCGCTGTCAACACTTGCTGGGGTTTTATCGTATGTACTAAATCAATATGATACCAAGCAATTCCTGGGTCCATAGCTTCGGGAGGCAGATATTCAATCTGTAAATCTCCTCCAGAATCACCTAATTTCATTCTGTCAAATACCCGTCCGGCGACAGCCCCCACTTCAGGATTTTGCACATAATTTTTTGCATGGGCTGCTAACAATCCAGAGGTTAGCTGAACATCATCATCAATAAATAATATTATTTCACCAGAAGCCCGTCGGATAGCATAATTTCGCGCCCCTGGTAAACTTGCCCAATCTAAGCGCAACCATTTAATTTTACCTACCCCTGCCATCTCTTCCAGATAGGCTTGAATTTCTGGTTGGTGGGTTTGGGTTTGGTCTACTACTAAAACTTCAAAATTTGGATAGTCCTGTTTCAGGACATCTACAATACTATCCCGTAGCGCTTCCTCTCGACCATAAGTCGGGATAACTACAGAAATTAAAGGATAATTATTCATGATTTTTATTAAGTAATTTTTCTACTTTGATAGTAACCTTATAAAAGTTAATTTTTATTAAAATTTATCAGCTACTATTGCCTTAATTTATATTCAGTCAATAACCGAATAACTGGTTAAAATTGCGTTTAATTTTTTATCCTCCCGCCGCAGCCGCATAGAGATTATCAAATAACTCATTTTGCTTTTCGGAGTTATGTACAATTTGCGCTTGAGCTAATGCTCCTGCACTTAAAAATTCATAATGTTCTCGTTTATCACTTCTATCAAGAAATTGAATGATTTGTTGCAATGCTTGTTCTGCTAAATAGTCGTATGTACTATTAACGATTTCCCAATATTCATCGCTTTTAGTTTTATCTCCATGTACCCAATTGCTCCAGTGCCTAATTTCATTAATTGGTAACTCTAAAACATAGCCATTTTCGCCATGACGCATAAACTCTGGTAAGGCACACACGTTAGTCGTAATTGCTGGCGTAGCAACTGAAAACCCTTCGATAATGCTAAAACCATAAGTATCGTGTAGCGTAGCCATTAATTGAAAATGGCTTTGTGATAGTAACTCGATAACTTTTTCATTAGGGATATATTTGTGAAAAACAACGTTATTTAAATTCAGTAACTTTAAATCTTCTAGATATTTGGTAGTATCGGGAAAATCTGTAGGGACTCCTGAACCATGTCCCAGTCCCGATATGATATGAATGGTAAGAGGTAAACCTAATTTTTCAGCTTTCTTTGCTAGCCTTAAAGCAACAATTCCACCTTTTCTAGCAATGTGATGCCCTACAAAAATAAGCTGTAAATTTTGGTCTGGTTGATAAGTTTTAGCTTGCTCAACTCTGGCAGCAAAATTTGGATGAATTACATCTAATTTACTGCTTAGTTTTTCTTCTATTTTCCAGCCTTCTATCCGCTTAACAAATCTCAATTTTGCATAATCAGACATAGCTATAAGCTTTTGACAATTGTCTAATGCTAAACGATTGTTTAATAAGTCATAAATTACTGCTTCTCGTTTATTTTGAGGATTTCTATATAAAACCCGATGATCTTCAAATGTGATAAACCAAGGTTTATTTGTATATAAAATTCTATTGAAAGAATGAACAGCGTGATATTTTTCCCATATAGGTTGCCAAGCAAGAAAGCTTCCTAAAGGGTACCAAAATTTTTCTATAGGATATCTACCTGTAGGAAAAGACTTGAGGTGGACTAGTGTATGCCTAGAATTGCGTGGTAGGTTAGGAATTCTAATGTGATTCTGACCGCATATAATAACTTTTGCCATTTTTCTCTGATTTAAATTGTTTTGAGACGTTTTTTCTGGTTTTTTTGCTCAGGGTTGGCATCTTCTTTATCTTGTTTCTCCAGTTCTGGCAATTTAAAAAGAACTCCCGCAAAAAACCAATAATAGACAGCAACAGGATCGACATCCAGAGGATAGTAGTAGGTGTTGTAGCTAATAAACAATATAAACACCCACAAAGCCGCTCCGTAACTGCGGAAATTACGGTTCTTTATGGAGCGATAGGTTTTAAAGCCAATAATTGTTAAAGTTGTTACCAAACTCAGAAAAGCTAGTACTCCAACAATTCCAACTTCATAAAGTACTTTAGGGTAGTAAGTTTCCACAAGCTTAGTTTTACCCATTGCGCGAGCAGAGTTAGTTGCTCGACCTAAGCCACTTCCCAAAGGCCCATCGACGTTTTTCCAATTCTCTTCAAATTGCTGGACAATAAAATCTTGAGGTGGTGAAGCGTCCCAACGACTGGTAAAACTCTCAGTTCTCTCTTGGACGACAGCAGGGTTAGTTATCATTGCTATTCCCAAAATAAAGGCAAGTCCTATTCCTATGGGAATAAACCGTTTAAGGTTGCCAATTTGACCAGTCAGCAATAGCAAAATCCCGAAGCAGATGGGTACTAAGGCTAAGGCGATTCTTTGTCCAGAAATTACAGCATTGATAAAGACTGCCACCAAAGAACCTAAACCTAACACCCGCCATAATGGGGAAGGGTCGGCGAAGCCAGTAGCAAAGGTAAAAAAGGTGCTGGAAATTAGGAACCACGCCCATTGCCAAGGGGCTACAAATGTTCCTGGTAGACGAATCACTCCTTCTTCGGGACTATATAAGAGCGCTCCACCAAAATAACACCGGGCTTCTAGTGATGTGACAAATAGGGCATTTCCTTCAAGACCTCTAGTGCCTTTACATATACCAGTTAGTAGTAACAGGTATTGAATAAATCCCAGCACACAACAAAGCAGTATGAGGGCAATCTGGAGGCGCGATAAAAAGAGAAAATCCCGCTTATCCCGAATTAGATAGTAAGCACAACCAAGCAAGGGGACATAGCCTAAAAATACTTTCAGTCCCAGAATTCCCATACCTAAAGGTATTTCTTTCTCTGCTTTTTCCAATAGCCCCACGCTAGGCGGGTTAAACTGCTGTCCACCATTGACAAATATTAGTGTTAGTATGCTGCAACCCAAGACAATATAAAGTGGGATTTTAATGCCTTGGGGAATAATTAGGGGTAATCCCTGCTTTCGACAAGTTTGCCAAAGCCCAACTAGCGCTGGAACATAAAAGGCATCTTTAGCTAATTGGAGTATGGGACTACTGCCCAAGTAGTAAGTGATAGTACCCCCAACAGGTACATAAATGATGAAGGCATATAGCGCTTGGCGCGGGTATTTGTAAGAAAGGGACATGATAATTATCCCTAAAACACCAGGAAGTGCTGCTTTAATTCCACCTACGAAAAAAAGTACAATCCCAACGAAGACACCGCAAGAAGTGGCGGTGGTGAGTAAACTAATGAGTTCTTTACGTGCTAGGGCTGCTTTGCGTTTTTGGGCTAACTGTTCTTTGAGGCTAAGGGTAGAAGTTTCCTTGGAACCCTTTTTTTTCGACTTTTTAGATGTCTTGGATTTTGACTTTATTTTCGGCATAGTAGCGCTGTAGCCTATCAGCATCGGGGTAATACATTATACTTGACAAATTTTTTGGGATTGCTGTAAGTTGTACAATCCAAATTCGTCTTTAACTGATTGATTTAATAATTTGCGATTAAAAATGCTAAATCTCAATCTTTTTGAATTATCAAAAAGGTTTTCTCCTGTATCCAGGATATAAACTGCTCCTGCGAATGGTAATGATTTAATAGCTTTTCCTTTGTTCCTTAAAACATCCCTAACTTTGCCGTGATCTATATAATATCTATAGTATCCGTAGCCCCGATTATATTCAGCGCTTTTGGGTAAATAGTTCAAATCATAGCGAAGAATGTTACAACTACCGCACATTTTATAAAAATTTCTTCTTTTAATATATATATATTCACTGCCTTCCTGATATTTATAACCTTTATTGATAACCCATCCATCAGATTCAGGATGTTGTTGAATAAATTTGGCTAAGTTTTTGCTAACACAATCATCAGCATCGATGGCGATAGTGTGAGTAGGAGAAAATTGTCTAGCATAAATCAGTCCTTTCAAGATTTTACGCCCTTTATCTGTATCTCCTTTAGCTACGGGGTCAGTCTCGTTGGGAGGAGAGAAATCAACTGTAACGTATGTGATATGAGAATTGGTAAATTCTATTTTTGGCTTTTCGTGACAAACAACAATGACGTGAAAGTTAGGTGAGGTTTGATTGCAAACTGATTTAATGCATCTTTCAAATAATTGTGTAACACGCTCCCAGGAATTGGAAACTTTTGCACTTTTAAGTGGGATAACAAAAACAAGCATGATATTATCCTTAAAATAAATATAGGAATCAGCTTTGATTTCTGGAATTACTTTGCTTAACAGGCAAGAATTAATTTTGAAAAATACTAAAACTTTTCAAAATTAAAATGTGAGTTTTATAGCTAATAATCTCGAAGTAAATAATAACATGTTCCGACTTAGCTCGACTTTATCCAAAATTAAGAACTCGGTTTTATTTATCCGGTAAAACCTTGACTTTTTGGCAGATATTTTTTCCACATCACATATTTTAGACGAAAGTCAAAAATTCAAACGACTGTCTTATATAGGATTTCGGCATTTTTGCAACGTCTTTGCAGGTGTATCGCGTTGCGAAAAAATGGATAAAGTCTAGATAACAATACAAATACAAATGTCACAGCTTTTACAGATAACCAAGGCTGGTTAATTTGTAGAAGCTGTGACGAAAAATTGACGCTTGTTAAAAGCTGAGATAATAGCTAATTTAGTCCATCAGATGTTGCTGGACTTTTGAAACTAATTCATTTGTCCAGTAGTTGGTAAGTTCGGCATTGGCGGCTTCTACCATGACTCTAATTACTGGTTCTGTACCAGAGGCGCGAACCAAGATTCTGCCGGAATTACCCATTGCTGCTTCAGCAAGAGCGATCGCTTGTTGCACCGGTTCGCAATCTTGCCATCCCAAACGGCGATCGCGATCTGTAACTCGCACGTTCCGTAATATTTGCGGATATGTCTGGAAGCTATGATCTACTAATTCGCTAAAGGGAACACCCGCTTCTTTCACCAAAGCTGCTATATGCAAGGCTGTTAACAAGCCATCTCCAGTAACGGCATAATGACGGCAAAGAATATGACCTGATTGTTCGCCGCCTAACATCGCCCCAGTTCGCTGCATTTCGGCTTGCACGTATCGATCGCCGACTGCGGTACGAATCAAGTTACCACCAATTTCTTGCCAAGCTTTTTCAAAGCCTAAGTTGGCCATGACTGTAGATACAATCAGGTTGTCTGGCAGTTGTTGATTTTGTTGTAACTGTCGTCCCCACAGGTAAAGAATATAATCGCCGTTAACTTGCCTGCCAGTGTTGTCTACTGCTAAGACGCGATCGGCATCGCCGTCGAAAGCAAAGCCGATATCGGCATTGTGTTCTTGGACTGTGGCGGCCAGAATATCTAGGTGGGTGGAACCGCAGTTGACATTAATGCGATCGCCATCTGCTTCGTTATGCAAGCAGATTACCTCTGCCCCCATTTCTGTAAATACTGATGGTGCTAACCCGACTGCTGCACCCCACGCCAAGTCTAAAACAATCTTCATTCCCTGAAGATTTAGCGCACCGTTCAAGGGTTTTTTCAACGCCTCGCCATAATGCCCCACTAACTCTAAACGTGAGTAATGCCGTCCGCAATTATTGACTCTAGTAATAGATGATATTTTCCCACGCAGCCCCGCTTCTATTTCTGCCTGCAATATTTGCGGTAACTTCCCACCATTCGCACCAAAAACCTTAATTCCATTGTCCTCTGGGGGATTGTGACTGGCAGAAATCATCACTCCGCCGATGGCATCACTGATGCTGGTGAGATAGGCAACGCAAGGAGTGGGACATAATCCCAAATACCAAACCTCTAATCCTGCTGCTGTTAACCCTGCACTCAAAGCCATTGCTAGCATATCGCTGGAGTTTCTAGAGTCCTGTCCGAGAATGACTGGCCCTATTTGAGTCGCATGGTTACGTAAAACAATCCCCGTCCAAAAACCAACTTGTAATGCTAAAGGCGCATTTAGTAATTCTCCGACTCGTCCGCGAATCCCATCTGTACCAAATAAGGGATTTGCTGGTAGTGGGATTAAATTTAGCCCAAAACTGCTCTCAATCCCTTTGCCTAATCCTTCAGGTTCAGAAGCAGAACCCCCAGGAATGCCCGGTGTCCGAGTTATAGATGAAACCATATATTTAAACACTCCACACAATCACACTGAAAAATAGCACTTAAGACTTTGATTCAGCAATTTTGACATGCTTTTTCTCTTTAGAAATTCATTCTAATCAAACTATCTTTACGTATTTTTACTGAATTACTGCCTTTGGAATTGTAAATATTCCATGAAGTCAGTATTAGTTTTTACATTATTTAGTAAAGTCTCCATATTTTAGCTAATTATTCGTTTTATGCCATCAACTTGAGTTTTGATTATCTGTATTAGTTCACGCTTTGCAATGCTATTAATAAAAAAATGTAACAAATATTACTTTATTTTTTCACTAGTGTTTTTCAGGAAAGCTGAGAATGAAAGCGGAAGTTAGCTAATAACAACAAAGAAATCAAAATGCCGAAATGTAAAGTTATATTTTCATAGTCTTGCTGCTGTGTAAAAAATTACAAAACAATCGCGGCTTAAAAAATTTTAATATAAATTCTCATCAAATAGTTTTAAGGTAACGTTTTAATGGCTTTTTTAGCCGTTCGGAAATTAAAACTCCGGCAATTACCTTTTTAAAGTTGAGAAATTTAGCATGAGCAGCAATTTAGCAACCAAATTACGTGTAGGCACTAAGAAAGCCCACACGATGGCAGAAAATGTAGGTTTTGTCAAGTGCTTTTTAAGAGGAGTAGTCGAAAAAAACTCTTACCGGAAACTTGTTGCTAACTTCTACTTCGTCTACTCAGCGATGGAAGAAGAAATGGAAAAGCATAGCCAGCACCCAATTCTTTCTAAAATCAACTTTCCCCAGCTAAACCGCAAGTATACCTTAGAGCAAGACCTGAGTTATTACTTTGGTGCTAACTGGAGAGAGCAAATTAAACTGTCTCCCGCAGGTGAAGCTTATGTACAGCGCATTCGGGAAATATCTGCAACAGAACCAGAACTGTTAATCGCTCATTCATATACTCGTTACTTGGGTGACTTATCCGGGGGACAAATTCTCAAAAACATTGCTGTAACGGCGATGAATTTGTCTGATGGGCAAGGAACAGCTTTTTATGAGTTTCCAGAAATTCCTGATGAGAAGGCATTCAAAGCGAAATATCGGCAAAATTTGGATGAATTACCCCTTGACGAAGCGACAACCGATCGCATCGTTGATGAAGCTAACGCCGCTTTTGGCACGAACATGAAGCTGTTCCAAGAATTGGAAGGCAATTTGATTAAGGCGATCGGTGTAATGTTGTACAATAGCCTCACACGGCGACGGACACGCGGCAGTACTGAACTCGTTACTGCTGAGTAATTAGTAACTGTGTTGAGATTGCGGAGTATGGTGTGTGGAATCTAAGCCCAGATAGCCTAATGAAAGATAATTAATAGGTGTTTCTGGAGAAAGAGCGATTAACGCTCAAAATATTTAGGGGCAATAGCCCTGTGACTGCTTTGGATTGGTAAAAGTAAGCATAGGGAGATTGCCCCTCAATTTATGGTTGTAGAGATAGATTGTATTTATCATAGAGAACTTTTATATGTCGGTTAAACTGCTCCTCGACAAAATAGCTGCTAGAAAATTCACTTGCAAAAGAAACTTGATGAAAGTGATAATCTAGATTCAGCAAATTATAGACAAGTCTTAAAAAATAATCATCGATCCAAAAATCTACATCAAATAGTGAAATACCATATTTTCCTTCCAACCTACGATTTAAGGTTTTGAGTAACCAAGACCATTGAGGTTTGAGGGTGGGATCGATACGGTTGCCAAATACCGGATTAAAAAACTGATTTACTTGAGTTGTTCTCACATCAATCATTTTAGTTAGTAAATCTCCTGCCTTGATTGGAGATGAATTAAACCAATAGTTAGCAACTACTAAGTCATGTAGATAAGCAACTACAATTTTAGGGTTTTCTTTAATGAACTGCGAACGACAAACAATTCCTCTGATTGATGGAATTCTTAAACTAATTGTTTGAGATAAAGGCAGCTTTCTAACAAAAGCATAAGCTTCTAATATTGAGGCAAAAGTGTGACAACCCACGTAAGCATCTATAGTTTTATTTGCCAAACTCTTACTTGCTTTACGAGGATCTTCATTTACTAATCTGCAATCTTTACTGACATCCATATCATAGAGGTCAAAAAGAGTGATAATAAACCTATGAGCATTGGAACCAAATAAGGTGGAAATTCGTTTACCTTTCAGATCCTGGATAGTATTTATAGAAGAATCTTTATGCAGAACAATATTTATATCTTGACCTAAAAGGTTATACGAAGCAATTCCAATTAATTTAGAGCCAAAACTCAAATCATCAAAGAATTGGCTACCATTATTCAAGAGAGATATATCATCTAAAATACAAATATCTAGCTCTCCCCGCTTCATCTGTCGGTTCATTTGTTCGCCAGAGTCAAAGGGCAGAATTTGTAACTCAAAATTTCGATTAATTTCAATGTTTTTGAAAATAGGCTGTTCAAGTGATGAAGATGCCCTCTGTAAATCAGAAATATACTTAGTTCCATATCCAGCAATAAACTGTCCTATGGAATCTCGCTGAATACCTATCCTCAGAATATTTTCCTCTTTGGGAGAATGGCTATCTAAAATTAGGTTTATATTAGGTAAGCTTTCCAAATTGTCTCGATCGAGTCTAAAACTTCTTACTAAACTCTCTGCGGATATTAACAACTCACTAAACCGAGGAACATGGAGATAAATACCATATTCATTAACATCTTGAATAGGAAGAATTAAAACTTGGTACTGAGATATTATCTCAGCTTGACAAAAGTCAGGTAAAATGGTTAGCTTTTGATTTTCTGAAGCATAGTTTAGAACATCTTGATAACTTTGTAGCACCTGTACGCCACTTAATTTATTCCTCAAACATCTATTTTTAGATAGTTCTTGATGAACCTCATCTAAAAGCACAATGTCAGCCAAATCAATATCATTTATTTTAACTAGGCTATGCTCATTTAAATATTTACTTGCGCCAAAGGAAACCAACAGCATTTTATGAGTTGTTAATCTAGTACAGTGGTGTTCTTCCTTATATCCAGCGCAACTGTTGAGTAGGAGGTCAATTTCTAAAAGTTGAGAATTTGAAAAAAATCTGCTATCTTTAACCGCAATCTCTTTGATATTTCTACCTGGGAAACAAAGCTGAAATCGCTGCAAATATTGTTTGAGCCAAACTTCTAAAATTAAACTAGTAGCCCCTAATATCAAATCTTCGCCTTCAGCACTAAATCTTGTCTGAAATTCTTCTTGCAGATTTTCTACAGTTTCTACTACATTAAATGTCTGCGAAATCAATTTCTTACCTTTATTAGTCAAGCATATAGAGCCGGGAGAGCGATTTAACAGAATTACTCCAAAACAATCCTCTATTTGTTTGACTTTTTTACTAATTAATGCTTGACTACACCCTAGTTTTTGTGCTGCTTTAGAGAAGCTACCACAGTCATCTACTGCTTTTAAAATTTTGATGTGGTTTAGGGTAATATCTTCGAGTTTAATCTTATTCATGCAAAATTTTAATTACAACTGAATTAAGCTATTCTGCTGTGCATATTCGGAAATAACTAGTTTGTGGAAGCGAATAGTGTCTTCCAACATAGATTCAAATTTGAGTACTATTAAATCAACGCCAACGGCTTCGTATTCTTTCAGGCGTTGAATGATAGTATAGCGATCGCCAACCAGTTGAGCAGATAAACCAAGATTAGCTTCAATGGTTTGACTGATATCTAATTTGTTGTGGGCAACGACGTTAGGATCGATTTGCGCTTGAAAGTACTTAATCTGCTGCTCATCGGCAGAACGATAAATTGCTTCTAATCTGGCTTCGGCTTGGGCGGTATGTTCACGAGCGATCGCAAATGCACTCATTGCTACTTTAATATTACGCTGGTAGCGATCGCTAGCCAATCTTTTCACTTTCTGCACCAATGCTGCCGTTTTTTCAGGTTCATCAGCATTGATAAAGAGATAATCTCCCTGACGAGCCGCTAAGTCAATCGCCCGATCTGATTCGCCAGCGATGAAAATAGGTGGTGTTGGTGTCGGCTTATCTGTGAGAATACCACCCGTAATATTGTAGTATTTGCCAACATAATTAAAGTCTTCAACTGTCCACAGCCCCTTGATTACATTAATATACTCTTCTAATCGCGCGTAGCGATCGCTGTGAGGTAGCCAGATATCTCCATAGCTTTCTACTTCTAATTTCCACCAACCTGCAATACCACTCAGAGCAAATCTGCCATTACTAAGTTGATTTTGAATGTTTGCACTCAGTTTGGCAATAACCGCAGGTTGTTTAAAACCAGGTTGTACAGCCGCAACAATCTTGATATTCTTGGTGTTCAAACTTGCTAAAGCTGCTGTAATCCAAGCGTCAGCGACATTATAGTTAGGCCCATGAACTGCATTTAAGTAATGTTCAGGAATGTAATAGAAGTCATAACCTAACTCGTCTGCCTGAACTGCCAGCTTTACCAAATCTTCTGTGGATAAATTAGCTTCATGCTTGACAACGCGCAACCATCCACCACAAACAGGCGACCAAATTCCAAACTGAAGTGCCATAAATCTTTTTCCTGTGCCTTTTTTTACGAGGTGTTAAATAAACTACGGCAGCTACATACTTTTACCGTAATTTAGTAGTTCACACTACCACATTTATTTCTGCTATGTATAGTTGCAGATGACAGATGAGAAGCATTTATTTATCACGATATGGAATAGTATCGATACTTTGTCGAGTCCTGACTCCTGATTGCTCTGACTGAATCAGGATAATAGCCGGCAGGTATAAAAAATAATTAAATACCCAGGTAAATTGGGCAGTATTCCAAAATGGAATATGGAAATGGAATTTAAGTATATCGAGTCACGACATCAGAAAAATTGTTGTGATAAAGTCTGATTCATTAAAAACTACGGTAGCACAGTCGAGTTATGGTATATTGTTGCCATCAAAGAATTGTCTACTTGTAAACTCAAAGCAGTTTGCAACCAATCTCAAGCTTTCGATTTTGACTAAAATTTTGCCCTATCAAGTTTTAGCTGATTTGTTAGTGATGACAAATTAGATTTTGTTGCTTCACTTGCAAACTTAGACAAATAAACAAGCAATTTCAAGTACAAACGCACAATTATGGTAGATATTAAGTTCGCGTACTGGATTCCCAACGTTAGCGGTGGGTTAGTTGTTAGTAAAATTCCCCAACGCACAGATTGGACTTATGAATATAATGCTCAACTAGCTCAGACGGCTGAAGAAGTTGGGTTTGAATATGCACTAGCACAAGCCAGATTTATCGCCAGTTATGGCGCTGAGTACCAGTTAGAGGCATTAACAACCGTATCAGCCCTAGCTCCAGTCACCAAAAAATTGAAGCTAATTGCAGCAGTTCATCCTGGATTGTGGCATCCGGGAGTAGTTGCCAAAATGGGAGCCAGCATTGATTTTCTTTCTAACGGACGGTTCGCTCTGAATGTGGTTAGCGGCTGGTTCAAAGATGAATTCATTATATATGGTGAACATTGGTTAGATCATGACGAACGCTATCGTCGTTCAGAAGAATTTATCCGCGTTCTCAAAGGTTTGTGGACTGAGGATGAGTTTCACTTTAAAGGCGACTTTTACCGGATTAACGGCGGTTGGGTGAAGCCTAGACCAGTTAATCAGAATCCACACCCGGAGATATTTCAAGGTGGTAACTCGAAAGCAGCGCGGCGGATGGCTGGCCGCGTTTCTGATTGGTATTTCATGAATGGTAACACCATAGAAGGAGTGCGAGAGCAGATTGAAGAAGTGTCTGCATTAGCTCGTCAAGAAGGACGCACAATTAAGTTTGGTCTGAATTCCTTTATCATCGTGCGAGATACGGAAGCAGAAGCCCATGAAGTATTACGCGATATTATTGCCCAAGCCGATGTAGAGGCGGTGAAAGGATTTGGTGAAGCAGTGAAACAAGCGGGAGCTTCTACTCGTGAACGTCAGGGAATGTGGGCGAATTCCAATTTTGAAGACTTGGTGCAATATAACGATGGCTTCCGTTCCGGCTTGATTGGCACTGCTGAACAAGTAGCGGAAAAGATTCGCCAGTTTCATGAAGCGGGAGTCGATTTAATTCTCGGTGGCTTCTTACACTACACAGATGATTTGCCAGCATTTGGTAAGACAGTAATTCCGCTTGTGCGCGAACTTAAAGCTAATCGTCGGACAGCTGATGAGTTAGTTGGGGTGTAGATTAACCGGAACATAATTTGTCGGATTGGGCATTAGGGTTGCGATCGTAAATTGATTCGCCCAAACTCAAATCATATAAAAGGCTAGAAATTAAGGAGTTTTACCATGACATCAGTAATTAATACTGAACAGAAGGCGCATATTATTCGGGATGATAAAGAAGCGATCGCGATCGCTCACGAACTAGCAGCCGACTTTGCCATAGGCGACTCAGAACGCGATCAAACTCGGCGTTTACCTGCTGAAGAGGTAGAAAAGTTTTCCCAAAGTGGATTGTGGGGAATTACAGTTCCTAAAGAGTATGGCGGTGCTTTTGTATCAAGTGCCACCCTGGCAGAAGTAATTAAAATCATCTCCGAAGCTGATTCTAGCCTCGGTCAAATTCCCCAAAACCACCTCTACATGGTGGAAGCAGTTCGGTTGGATGGCACTGATGAGCAGAAGAAGTTCTTCTTTGATTTGGCTCTACAAGGTAAACGCTTTGGTAACGCCTTCTCGGAAGTAGGTACTAAATCTGTCACTGATGTCCAGACAAAGTTACAACCAGATGGATCTGACTTCGTACTCAACGGACGCAAATACTACTCTGCTGGGGCATTACTGGCACATTGGGTTCCCGTCATTGCTAGCAATCCAGATGGTAAAACAGTCGTGGCATTTGTCGAAAGAGATGCTGAAGGATTAACCCTACTCGATGATTGGACGAGCTTCGGACAGCGTACCACTGCTAGCGGCACTACCATTATTGAAAATGTGAAAGTTAAGGCAGAACACGTCATACCGCACTACTTAGCCTTTGAGCGGGCTACACCAATGGGTGCGATCGCGCAAATTATCCAAGCTGCCGTAGACGTAGGGATTGCCAAAGCCGCAGTCCGTGACACCATCCACTTTGTCCGCAAGCATACTCGCCCTTGGGTTGACAGCAATTTAGAAAAAGGCTACGAAGACCCCCTGACACTGTACAACTTAGGCAACGTCCAAATTCAGGTTCACGCTTCTGAGGCATTGCTGCGGCGTGCAGGCGAATTTCTCGACATCGCCAACGAGTCAGGTTTAGAAGAACCCAAGGTAGTTGAAGCATCGATCGCAGTTGCTGAAGCCAAAGCTTTAGCTACCGAAGCAGCATTACTAGCAACGAATAAATTGTTTGAACTAGCAGGTACTAAGTCCACATTGGAGGAATTCAACTACAATCGCCACTGGCGAAATGCCCGCGCTCACACACTCCACGATCCCGTGCGCTGGAAATACTACGCTGTTGGTAACTACTTCCTCAATGGTGTCTATCCTCCGCGCCATCCTTGGCTGTAATTGCTGCATTCTTTACTGAGGTGAAGCTGCACCAAATTTCCTTTACTTCTTAGGGACCGACAAATAAAAAAACATTCCAAATTTTCTTGTGGGATGGGCATCTTGCCCGTCCTAATATTGGGGACGGGCAAGATGCCTATCCCACAAATGGATAATTTATTTCTTGGAAAGCCCTTATTTCTTTGTGCCCTTTGCGGTTCGTTCCTCATATAGTTCGGCGCACCTTCATACAGAACTGGTATAACATTTACCAGAATGCTTTACCCCAATACGCTTGCGTTAAGGTTAGCAGTCTTTGTAAAAGTCATTTTTTAACGAACCTTTCTAGGCGCAGAGAACGCAGAGAGAAGAAAGAGAAGGAAAATTTTTAACCAAGCGTATTGTGCTTTACCCCTAATAAATCCAACATTATTTAAGTTGATACTATGAGTGTTGCAAATCCAATCCAGAGGCGGAGCATTTGGAAGAATCAGCCATTTAAGGGGCTGCTTTTTATTGCTGTAATTGCTATAATTAGCTATATTTTTGAACTCATTTTTGGTCAAATTCTTCAGCTAAATGTGGGAACAAAATTGACTTACATCACAATATGCTTCGTCTGGTGATGGCATCTCGGTTTTTCCCTCAATGGCTATCCAGGTTCGCGCTTTTCTTCCACCCGATTTGGACGAGGAACAGTGAATTTAGTAGTGCTGTTGGCGCTAGTTTACATAACTGGAGAAGCTTGGAAATTAATTTCTGCAAAACCAATTCTTACTGATACATCTGTAGGTTGGTGGGGACAAACAGCAATCATTGCCGCGGCCGCTAGTTTATTCTTCTTTGATAACACGATTGTCACCACTGAGGAAATACGCAATTGGCATCCAGTAAGCGGCTTTCTTAATATCTTTTTTGCTGTCTTCTTAAAAGACAAGTGGATTAAAATAATTTTTTCAATTCACTTTTTTATTTTTAACTATCAAATAAATATTTTTTGAGATTGCACTAATAACCTATAGCTTTATGAAAATTAATTGAATTTAAACTTGCCTTATTAGTTCAAATATGCAATTATATTTCTATTAGTACGGTGGTTCTATCAAAACACTGTAGATTAAAAATTTTCCAGCCAAATTTATAGTTGCTCCTCACAGAAGGTTAGCAGGAGAAGTTGCAAGATATGCAATTAATCGAAACTGAAGAATCTCAAAATTATCTTGATATAGCTAAGTCTTTAGCAAAAGAATTTGCCCAAACTGCTGTAGAGCGAGATGCCCAAGGGGGAACGCCAAAACATGAACGCGATCGCTTGCGTCAAAGCAACTTACTAAAACTAATTATACCTACAGAGTACGGTGGTTTAGGGCAAAGCTGGATTACCGTTCTGCAAATTACCCGCGAGTTTGCCAAAGTTGATAGTTCCATTGCTCACGTCTTTTCTTACCACCATCTAGGTGTAGTTATTCCTCACATATTTGGTTTGACAGAGCAAAAACAGCGATATTACTCAGAAACTATTCGCAACAACTGGTTTTGGTGCAATGCCCTCAACCCTTTAGATAAAAGAGCTACTCTGACAGCAGAAAATGATTATTTTCGTCTGAATGGGATTAAAAGCTTTTGCTCTGGCTCTCATGATTCGGATATATTACCAATCGGTGCGATTCATCAAGAAACTGGTGAATTGAATATTCTGGCAATTACCACGCAACGGCAAGGTGTTACAGTTCATCATGATTGGGATAATATGGGGCAACGCCAAACAGATAGTGGTAGTGTGACTTTTGAAAATGTGTTGGTATATCCTGAAGAAATTCTTGGTAGTAGAGACAAATCCGGTAAACCCTTTAGCACTATTCGCGCCTGTTTAACTCAATTAAATCTTGCTAATATCTACCTGGGTATTGCACAGGGAGCATTTGAAGCTGCTAAAACATATACTTCCACTAATACCAAACCTTGGCTGACATCAGGTGTAGAGAGTGCAACCCAAGATCCTTACATCCTTCAGCACTATGGAAAAATTTGGGTCGATCTCCAAGCAGCCGTGTATCTCACTGAACAGGCGGGAGAATTACTACAAGCAGCTTGGGAGCGGGAATGGTCACTTACCGCCGAACAACGCGGAGAATGTGCGCTTTTGGTTGCTACTGCTAAAGTTTTCGCTACTAAAGTCGGTTTAGACATTACCAACCGGATATTTGAAGTTATGGGCGCACGCGCTACTAGTGCAAAATATGGCTTTGATCGTTATTGGCGTAATCTCCGCACGTTCACTCTGCACGATCCTGTAGATTACAAAATCCAAGATATAGGAAAGTGGGCGTTAAATGATGAGCTGCCAAGACCCAACTTTTATTCTTAATGATTCTTTCATCAAGCTAAAGGCGTTCATGTTGCCCACTCTACAAGATTGGTTGAAGGAGGCAGGAGGCAGGAGGTTTTTTTTCAGAAGGGGATTCAAACCCCTCCTGAAAAAGAGCCACAAAACAAGAAAATTTGGAGTTCTTGTCTTAAACCCAAGACCATAGTGGTCACGGCTGTTACAGAGCGGAGGCGGAGCCGCTCCGCCTCCGGGGCAGTTTTCCTCCAGCAAGAACTGCCCTCTGCCTCCAACATCCTCGATAACTTATTTGTTGAAAATTCTTTAAGAAGCAATTAAATCCTTGAGAGCATCTTTAGCATCAGTGTTTTCTGGATCTATTTGCAGCACTTCCCGAAAAACTGCTGCGGCTTCTTGTTTTGAGCCATCACCAGATTCACCATAGGAAATCTCTCTGCCAAGTTTGATGTAAAGTTCTGCCATTTGGCGACGTGGTATTAGATTTGCCAACGGCCGATAAAATTCCATTACGCCTGCAAACCCTTTTTGCTTGTAAAGTAGTAAATTTATATTGGAGCAGGTGTTATAACTGCCTTCACCAGTTTTGATTACCTTTTGGCAAATTGTTAGACCTTCATCTAGATTTTCCTGTTTAGCTAGTACTTGAGTTAGTTTACTGTAATAATAATCCGTAGATTCTTTGGCAACGGCTTGGCGGTAAAGAGCGATCGCTTCTTCTGGTTTTTCTTGTGTCATTAAGACATCGGCCAGATCGATATATGTTGAAGCGTCAGGCTCAATTTTAATTAGTTGGCGGTAGGCTGCGATCGCTTCGTTCACAAAACCGCGCTTTAATGAGAGTTCAGCTAACTTTTTATAAAAAACCTTGCTATTGGTGTCATTTAATTGACGATAGATAGTGACTGCTTCTGAATATTCCAGGATTTCACCGAGCTTATCATAAGCGTTGTCAGATGAAAGATAACCATTAGCATCAAGTTTAATGGCTTCGCCGTAAGCTGCGATCGCTTCTTGTTGTTTACCTACTTTGAAGAGAATCTCGGCTAAATAATAGTAATTACTGGAATCAGGACTGAGTTTAACTGCTTGACGGTAAGCCATTAATGCTTCCTCCATGCTGCCAACTTCCTGCAACTTATTGCCTAAAGCAATGTAGTTACTATCAGTTTTCGGATCGAGTTTGACAGCTTGACGGTAAGAGGCGATCGCTTCTTGGATTTGTCCCTTTTGTGCCAGGAAATTCCCTAATTTGATGTAAATTGCGCCATTGGGGGTTAATTGCAATGCTTGGCGATAGGTAGCGATCGTCTCTGCAATCTTGCCTTGGTTAGATAAGACATCTGCCAGCTTGACGTAAGCATAGCTGTTTTTGGGATCGCGCTTAATGAAACTCCGCCAAATATTAGCAGCTTCTTGATAATTTTTTACTTCTTCGGCAGATGCCGCTTTTTGTTCCAACTCCTCTACCGTTTGTGCCACACTAATTTGAGGAATCAAAACCAAACCTAAACTCAACAAAAACGGCAATATTTTCCGGCTAACCATAGACTTTCAGCTTAAAATAACTAAGTCAATCTTCAAACCAAGCTTAATCTCGGTATTTAAGTTTGTAACCCGTAAAACTTACCATACTGAGTAAATCAGGCAAAAATATGGCTACGAAAATTCCTGTCACAGTGATTACAGGCTTCTTAGGTAGTGGAAAAACCAGCCTAATTCGCCACCTACTACAAAATAACCAAGGCCGCCGCATTGCCGTTATAGTCAATGAATTTGGCGAACTTGGTATTGATGGCGAATTGTTAAAATCTTGTCAAGTTTGCCCGGAAGATGGTGAGGGCGACACTAATATCTTTGAATTAACCAACGGCTGCTTATGTTGCACCGTGCAGGAAGAGTTTTATCCGATGATGCAAGAGTTAATCAAGCGGCGAGATAGTATCGACTGCATTTTGATTGAAACTTCTGGTTTAGCTTTGCCAAAACCATTGGTGAAGGCTTTTCGCTGGCAAGAAATTCGCAACGCTGCCACTGTGGATGCTGTAATTACCGTGGTAGATTGTGCGGCGGTAGCAGCAGGGACATTTGCTAGCGATCCAGATGCGATCGCAGCCCAACGGCAAGCAGATGATAATCTAGAACACGAAACACCCTTGCAAGAACTGTTTGAAGATCAACTTGCTTGTGCAGACTTAGTGGTGTTGAATAAAATTGACTTGGTAGATGCCGAGACAAAAGCCAGAGTTGAGGAATTAATTAAGCAAGAGTTACCCAGAGTCGTGAAGATTGTCGAGAGCGATCGTTCTCAACTAGACGCATCTATATTATTAGGATTCCAAGCCGCAGTTGAAGATAATTTAGATTCTCGTCCCAGTCATCACGATACCGAAGAAGACCACAATCACGACGAAGAAATTATCTCAACTAATTTAATTTTGGATCGGACTTTTGATCCAGACAAGCTGCAACAGCAGTTAGAGAAATTAGCACAACAACAAGAAATTTATCGGATTAAAGGCTTTGTGGCAGTGCCAAATAAATCCATGCGTTTGGTAATGCAAGGCGTAGGAACCCGATTTGATAAATTTTACGATCGCCCCTGGAAACCCGAAGAGGCACGACAAACCCGCTTAGTTTTCATCGGACGTGATTTGAAGTCTTCAGAAATTGAATCACAACTTGTAGCTTTGTAAGTATACCCAGATCCCCAACTGATTAGAGAAGTCGGGGATCTATATCCTGATAGTTACAAGTTATGAATAATTAGTTAATTCAAAACAATAACTCAAAATTCTTCACTTGACAACAATATGACGATCTCTCAACTTTTTAACGTCGCCAATCTTTTTGTGTTACCTTTTTGGGCGTTGATGATTTTATTGCCAAATTGGAAAGTTACACGGCAGATAATGTCATCATATTTACCCTTTGTGCTGTTAGCTGGGGCATATTTGTATTTATTTATCAACAGCATTACGCCAGAAAATGCCCAAGCTTTAGCGAATCCTCAATTAGCTGATATTGCCCGATTTTTCGGAGATGAGACGGCTGCTGCGACAGGTTGGATTCATTTTTTAGTAATGGATTTATTCGTCGGGCGCTGGATTTATTGGGAAGGGCAAAAAACAGGTGTTTGGACAATTCACTCTCTTGCACTGTGTTTGTTTGCTGGCCCTATGGGACTACTCTCTCACATCTTGACTGACTGGATTGTTAAGACATTTTTCCCAAAATCTCAGCATAATGAAACAGTGACGGGAGAAGAAAAAGCTGCCTCATAATCTGGCACGTAGCCATACATTAATTATTTTGCCATCCCCCCACCTCCCTTAAAAAGCTTGTCAACGAAGAGGCAGGGGCAGGGGGAAAGAGGTTTTCCGATTTTTGCATAGAGATGGGAATCATAACTCATTAAGGGCTTTCAAAGAAATAAATTATTCATTTGTGGGATGGGCATCTTGCCCGTCCCCAATATTAGGA
>NZ_NOLI01000009.1:0-98894 GCF_002245975.1 Nostoc sp. 'Peltigera membranacea cyanobiont' 213
GGGGACTATGATGTACCTCATGTGATTAGGAAACGCTATAAGTCAACACCAATGATACCTTTGCACCCTAGCGTTTTATGGAGCATCCCAAATGTGCAAGTTTAATTTACATACGGAATTTTGACTTACCCCGAAGGATAAAAACGAACCGCAAAGAACACAAAGGACGCAAAGGGAAGAGGATTTAAAAGGGTTTTTGCGTCAGTTCCGTATATTTTTGCCAAATTGGAATGCTCCCGCGTTTTAGGACTTGCTATTGGTGACTGCTTCGTTTAACACTACCTCTGGTTGTGGTGTCTCTTCTTCTTCTGGCAAACCAAAAATAGACCTGTACAACTTCACGTACTCTTTGGCCGATTGATGCCAACTAAAATCTTCACTCATACCGCGTTTTTGCAGTTCTTGCCATTGCGGTTTGAAACGGAAGCCTTCCCAAGCCCGGATCATACAGGTAAAAAGGTCTAGCGGTTCATAGCGGTCAAAGCAATAACCGGTACCTGCGGCATTTTCCGGGTCATAATGGCTTACGGTGTCAACTAATCCACCTGTGCGGCGCACAATAGGGACAGAACCGTAGCGTAAAGACATCATTTGACTAATACCGCATGGTTCAAAACGACTAGGCATTAAGAAAGCATCAGTACCAGCGTAAATGCGGCGAGACAGGGCATCGTTATACAGTAGATAAGTTGCCATGCGTCCAGGAAAGCGGGATGCTAATTCCCACATCTGAGTTTCATAGTAGCGATCGCCTGTCCCCAGCAAAACCAGCTGTGCATCTGTATAAGAGAGGAAGCGATCGAGGATTTGTAATATCAAATCAATGCCCTTTTGTTCCACTAATCGGGTTACAATCCCAATAAAAAAGGCTTTGGAATTAACTTCTAATCCTAATTCTTGTTGTAAAGCAATTTTATTGGCTTTACGTTTTTCTAAAGTATCAGCAGTAAAAGTTTGCTCAATGTATTTGTCATTTTCGGGATTATATACCTCAGTATCAATACCGTTGATAATCCCAGATAATTTACCGCTAATAAAAGACAGCAAACCTTCTAATGTTTCACCGTAAGTAGGTGTCTTGATTTGCTCGGCATAAGTGGGCGAAACTGTATTTACCTTGTTGGCAAATTGTACAGCCGCCGCCATTACGTTGTGTCCTTGCATATACCAGGGACACCAAGTAATTTTCTCTAAATACCAACGCCACGGCCCTTGATAAGCCAGGTTATGGATGGTAAACACTGTGGTGATATCAGGATCTTGGTGCATCCATACCGGAATCATCCCTGTATGCCAATCGTGACAATGGATAATATCTGGCTTCCAGTAATTCCAGGCAAACTCGGCTGCACCATTAGCAAACAATGTGAACCGCCAATCTTCATCATCTCCAGAATAGATGCGGCGCGGCATGAAGGACGGATGTCCAAATAAGTACAAGGGAACATCAGTACCAGGCAGAACACTTTCATATACTGCAAAGTGCTGGAACATGGCATCTCCCCACCAGATGGGTTCTTGGGGAATTTCCATTTTGTCTGGCAGGAAGCCGTAGTAAGGCAAGAATATCCGCACATCATGCCCCATTTCTCTCAGGACTTTGGGTAATGCCCCTACAACATCACCCATTCCTCCTACTTTCGCAACGGGCGCTGCTTCTGCTGCAACAAATAGAATCCGCATGGTAATTTTTGCTTCCCTGAGTCTATATTGTCAAATCAACTTTCTGAATCCCGACCAACGCAACAAGTCGCGTCTGGCACATCAGTGCAACGGCGATCAATTCTTATCTAATCACATCGGCTTGCCCAATTGCTTAGGAACCGCGCTGAATCACCGCAAAAATTTCTGATAAAATTTCTTGCGCTCCCTGTTGTCGCAACAGTTCTGCTAGTTCTATGCCTAGTGCTTCGGCGTTGTTAGCAATCCCTGTGACGGTATCTTTGACGAACTTTTGACCATCTACACTGGCGACTATCCCTGTCAAGGTTAAATTTTCTCCAGATATTTCTGTATTTACACCAATAGGTACTTGACAGCCGCCCTCTAAAGACCGTAAAAAAGAGCGTTCGGCGAGACAGCGATCGCGTGTTTCGGGATGTTCAATTGCTTTGAGTAGAGATAGCACTTCACTATCATCAGCACGACATTCTATCCCCAAAGCTCCTTGTCCAACCGCGTGAAGGGAGATTTCTTTAGGTAGAACTTGATGAACGCGATCGCCCATTCCCAATCTCTCTAACCCTGCTGCTGCCAAAATTAAGGCATCGTATTCGCCTGCATCCAGTTTTGCCAACCGTGTAATTAAGTTTCCCCGCACATCCTTAAATGCAAAATGCGGGAAGTGATGGCGTAACTGTGCTAAACGCCGCAGCGAAGATGTACCAATTACCGCACCTTCTGGTAACGTATCGATTTGTTTATCTTTATGCTTTTCATGCACCACTAATGCATCGGCTGGGTTTTCCCGTTCAGTGATTGCTGCTAACGTTAACCCTTCTGGTAAGTGAGTCGGCAAATCCTTGAGGGAATGAACTGCAAAGTCAATCTCTTGATTGAGCATTCCAACTTCAAGTTCTTTAGTAAAAAGTCCTTTATCGCCAATCTTAGCTAATGCTACATCCAAGATTTTATCGCCTTGGGTAGACATGGTGTGGACTTCAAAAGTGATATCAGGAAAGCTTTTCTGGAGTTGCTCTTGTACCCAGTAGGTTTGAACCAGAGCAAGTTGGCTTTTGCGCGAGCCGATCCGAATAGTGCGTGGGGGACTAGAAACTACTGAAGTCATAAAACAATATATCAAACGAGGCGATAATTCACTCTCATCTAGACTACCGTAGTCAGGGACTCATCGGAATTTTGGGTTTTAGATTTGGGATTTTGGATTACAATTCTTTACCAAAAGCTGGTTTCAGCAATCTCGAACAATAGTACTGAGTACAGCATTTGATTAATTTATAGGGAATTAAATTTGGTAATACCCTGCAATGCCAATGCGTCTCCTTGGATTAAAAACGCTTCAACGCAAAAGTTTTTTGATGAAAATCCTAGATTATTATTGTAAAGACGGCGATTCATCGCGTCTCTTGCCTTAAGTTATTGCGATCGCACTCGTTATAATAATGGGAGAGCGATCGCACAAGTTGTCCCAATTCCTACTTCTGTGGTGATGTTAATACAACCTTGGTGTAAATCCACACACTTTTTCACTACTACTAATCCTAAGCCTGTACCAGGAATGCTTCTAACATTCTTGCCCCGATGAAACGGCTCAAACAGTTGTTTTTGATCTGCTAGCGGAATCCCAATACCTCGATCCTGAACCTGGAGAATCACCGTATCTGCTTCAAACTCCAGTTCTAGATGAACATTCCCCCCTTGAGGAGAATATTTAATTGCATTGAGCAGCAAATTAGACAGAATAGAACGCAATAACCTTTCATCCACCCAGCCTGGAACAGCTTTCCCTTGGCAAACAAAGCTAAGTGTATGCCTCTCATCTGTACTTAGGCGCATTTCTTCTACAAAATCACCGCAGAATTCTTCTAAATCTAGAAGTTTAGGATTAAATTCTAGTTTTCCGGTTTCGGCTCGATTGATGGTTAAAATATCGTCTAACATTTGAACCATATTTTTGACAGAGAGTTGAATTCTCTGCAAATTCCTCAGTCGCTTAGAAGAGTTATCCCATTCATCCTGACAGTTCTCTAGCAATTGGGCAGCTGCTAAGGCAGTACTTAGAGGTGTGCGAAACTCATGAGATGCCATTGAGAAAAAACGTGTTTTCAAGACGCTGAGTTCTCTCTCTCGCTCTAGTGCCATCCGAATTTCATCTACCCGCTTGCGTTCTGTAATATCGCGGCAGTTAACCATAATTTTAGTATCTGCTGTATTATCTAGAAATTTCTGGCTAATCGCTTCTAGCATCCGCCACGAGCCATCTTTGTGGCGACAACGAAACTCAATTGGGGCAGTAACTTCTGAATTTTCGATAGCATGAATAAAACTATGATAGATATTAACAAAATCATCTTGGTGAATGTAATTTAATAAGTTTTTGCCAATTAGTTCTGCTGGTGGATAACCCAAAACTTTTTCGACAGAAGGACTTTCGTAACGAATAGAACCATCTACATCCAGAATTTTGACAATATCTAAAGCATTTTCAATTAATGAGCGGAAGCGTTCTTCGCTTTGACATAATGCCTGTTCAGCTTGCTTGCGCCCAGTAATGTCACGTTGTACTGATATCCAGTGGGTATACCAGCCGGTTTTATCAGCTACGGGGACAATGCTAAATTCATTCCAGAATTCCGAGCCATCTTTGCGGTAGTTAATTACCTGAACGGTGACTGGTTCCCAACGAGAAAGGGCAGTCCAGACTTTATCTAGTTCAGCGCGACTTGTTTTCGCTCCTTGCAGGATACGGGGCGTTTTACCTAAAACTTCTTCCAGGCTGTAACCTGTGATTCGAGTAAATGCTTCATTAACATAGATAATATTTGGCCCCGGTTCGCCAACGGGTTGGGCTTCAGTGATAACTACAGCATCATTCGTATTTACAACCACAGATTGCAGCAATCTAACTTGTTCTTCCTGCTGCCTTTGATGGGTAATATCAGCAATCACTGCCACCATGCCGTTAATACTATCGTCACTATCATGTAAGGGAGCGGCGGAGAAAACTATATCGATCGCAGTACCATCTTTTTTAGAACGGCGCAATTCCACTCTGGTATAAGTTGTTCCTTGGAATATACTTTGTTGGAGAGTATTGTATTCTTCTAATTGGTCATCTAAAAAAATTGGGTTAGGACGATCGATCGTCTCCGCCTCTGTCCAGCCAAACATGCGTTCAGCAGCAGGATTCCAGATTTTCACATTTCCTTCTAAATCAAGCGTGAAGATGGCGCGAGGAGAGGCAGTAATTAAAGCTTGTAGGGCGGCTTGGGTGCGTTGACGTTCGGCTATTTCGGCTCGGAGGGAGACATTAGCTTTAGCTAACTCTTGAGTTCGTTGTTGAACGCGGTGTTCTAATTCAGCGTTGAGTGTTTGTAGCTGTTTGTAAAGTTCTGATTGTTGAATAGCGATCGCCACCTGGGTTGCAAGTTGCTTCATCAACTCAATTTCCCAAGATTCCCAGATGCGGGTGCGATCGCACTGATGGGCAATCAATAAGCCCCAAAGATAAGGGGGAGAAGCAGGAGTTTTGCTATCTCGTTGTTTATCTGCTTGCCGATTCTCTTGTAAAATTGGCACTACCAACTTAGCTTTGACACCGAACTGTTTCACAAAGTCTGCTAGACATGATTCGACATCTGCTTGTTCAACATTAGCGATCGCGCGGGTTTTCCCCAATGAATACGCTTGGTGATATTCTTTCGGAAACACTTCTTCTGGAAAGGTTTCTCCCAAAATTTTTGTATATTCAGGTAAAACTGTTTCAGTAATTGCGCTACCAGTGCCATCTTCCCAAAGTCGATAAATTAACACCCGATCTGCTTTAAGAAACTCTCGCACTTCTGCAACAGTGGTAGTCAAAACCTCCTCTAATTCCAAAGATTCACGGATGTGTTGAGCAATCTGATTTACTAACCGTTCCCGCTCAGTTTGTTGCCGTAGAATCACCTCTGCCCTTTGCCGTCTACTTACTTCCAGATTGAGAAAATAGTAAATTACCCCCAAAGCAATAATGCTAAAGCCAATACCGAAAGGGGCTAGATTGATAACGCTAAAATTTGGCATGAGCATCTGAATAAGAGATTGGAGAAATAAAGTATGCATTTGGATTTTTCTAATAGAATACTCATCAAATCCTAGACACAATTGCTGCATTGCCCCCAACAAAGTTGAGCTTTGGGAAATTTGCGTTTTCTAGTCTACTCAACTTGTTTATGATATACATTGTAATTATGAAAGAAGAGTATGATTTTTCTCAATCTATAAAGAATCCATACATTAATAAGCTTAAGAAGCAAGTAACAATTCGACTTGAGGAGGATGTAGTTGATTACTTCAGAGTTCTTGCTGAAGAAACTGGCATTTCCTATCAAAGCCTGATTAACCTTTATTTACAGGATTGTGTAAGGTTGCAGCGCAAACCCTCATTGGAGTGGATGAGCAACGCCTAATAAAGCGTTTTTGAGTTAGTGGTATGTATAAGCGATCGCCTTGTTCCATTCAGGAGTGCCAAACGTTGATAAACTGAATGTAGGATTTTCGGAGTGGCAGAAGTCATTAGTGTTGCAAAATCTGCATCCCTAACCCTGGAAGAGTTTCTAAAGTTGCCAGAAACAAAGCCTGCAAGTATTTATATTGATGGTGAGATTATCCAGAAACCAATGCCGAAATTTCTACTTCTAAATACTCACGATCAAACTTACTGATATAGCCAAATCTGGAAATGCTTGTGGGTAAATAGTGCCTCCAGTTAATGTGTTTTTTGAAGCATATTCTCCATCTTGAGGATCTCGAAATACTATAAGTTGTCGCTTTTGAAGATTAACTACCCAATATTCAGGAATTTCTACTTCAGCATAGATTTTAGTTTTTATTTGTAAGTCCTTATCTAAGCTGGAATCTGAATATTCGATTAACCAGAAGATATTTTTAGGGTAGGGATGATGTTCTAAATATTTACGTCCCAATCTTTGTACAACAGCAATATCAGGCTCAGGTTCAGAGTTATTAGGAAGGGTAATTGGTTTACTAGGGCGAACCGTGGCACGATTGCCTAAAAGTTGAATCAGATACTCCCCAGCCTCACTGCTGAAGTAGGCATGAGGTTCTCCTTCTGGTGACATTTCTACAATTTCTCCCTTTAGTAGTTCCACATGTCGATCGTCTAGGATGCCTCCCGCGATCATCCTGTGATATTCATCTATTGTCCACTTCGCTGTAGTTACAATCATAGAAATGCTTTTTTATCGCCTTTTACCTCACATCGTAACGCAATCATAGAAGCTATTAGACATCAAAATTTTTAACAATGTTTATCAAATCTAGTGTATAAACCGCCATACTTAAACCAGTATTGCCGTAACTGATGACAAGGCGTAAACAAACTGGCTTTGACACGATAAAGAAGAACCTGTCGATGGTCGCCCATCCAAATTTTGTCAACCGGCTCAACAGAAATTAATGTTCCTCCTAAAGCGGCTATACAGTCAGTAAATCTATCAACGCAAGAATAGTCTATAGTTTCAAATATGAAAAAGTGACCCGAACATATTAAATGACGGCTTCTTATCCAACATTGGAGCTTTTTATGCGCTTGTGGCGGCAACATTGTTTTGCTTCAAATATTTTGATATAAATGCAGTGGTTAAATCGAGTTTTAAATGAATGAACTTATTGGATAAATAGTTTTTTGTTCTATGCAGAGGCGCTTCTGGTGCAAATTGCCTATTCTACATTTTTGAAAAGTAGAGTGCGATCGCCTAATATAGCGATCGCACTTTGTTCAATTCTCAGCTAGTATCCGCCCAACTTTGGCAAGTAACCAGATACAGTTAGCCAAGTAAACAAGACAATCAGCCCCAGCAGGGAAGCTAATAGCCATAACACCACGTCTCTGTCAGAACTGCGTAAAAAGGTTTTTAAAGTAAAAGGCTCAACCGGCTTTCTAGTTAAAGGAAGTGGTAATTTGTCACGATAATCTTCGCCATAACGAGCCATCCTTGCAAAAGGTAATTCACCTTGAGAACGCCCTTGCAAAATCCGTCGCCGTTGATAAGGAACTGTACTGTAACCAAAGTTACTAATGTACTCCTCACTATCCACTAAAGCATCGATAAAACCTTGGATTCCTTTGGTAGCTAGCACAATCGACCAGGCTAGTTTTTCGCGCTCATTGTAAACCTCACGACCAAGGAAACGCTGTACGCATATCTGCACGAAGCGGTAGTTATTGTTGCTTTCGTAATTGAGTCGCCGAAATGCATCAGATATTGCTAACCCTCGAATAAAATCCCTAACTGTAATTTGACCATTTCTCAGTTGGGATTCTAAAAAGGGTTGGCGGTTGCTATCTAGCATCTGTTGTTCGTGGAAAATCTGACGATAGGCTGCCATTATCAAGGCATCCATTTCTACTGATGATGGCAGATATTCTGCTGTATAAATTCTCGGTTGCTCGTCGCCAAGAATCTCATATCCAGATACACGATGATTTCGAGATGAAGGGGAGTAATTTAACAGAGAAATAGGCATAATTGGATTAGGGAATTGGGAATTGGGAATTGGGCAAAATAGTTCTGAGTAAAAAGGTGGGATTTCCTACTCATAACTCAGCACTCTTACTAGTAGTCTGTCAAATTTAAATTGATAGGTAAGCAAGTTCGTAGTAAGGACTTCAGTCCTTATTTCCTAAGCACTAAAGTGCTTACTACAAACCCTCAAAACTAACCTAGACATTGTACTAGTTAACGAGGGTGATACTCGCGATCGCACCACCTTGTTGGTGAATGCGTTGATACTCTTGCGACAGTTTATTAAAGGGCACGAGATAGACTTGGTTGCTGCGGCGAAATGGAGAAATCTGGTTTAGTGCCTTTGCCCGATAACCAGTGACTTCCAACCGATAAACCTTACCTTCATCACTAGCTGCTACACCATGACGAGTTCTAGAACCCAGTGGTGGATTGCGGAATGTTGCACCATCGCTAGCTGGTGAAACCACAGCAGTAGGGGTATTTTGAATTACCAAGCTATTCAACCGAGGTTGCTTACCTGCCAAGTTGCCTTTGAGACTGCTACTAGAGGCTCCTCGGACTAATTGGAATATGTGGGTAAACTGCACGATATTCTGAAAGGCTTCGGTTTTGTAGCCTCGAATATAAGGCACAATGTCTTCCCCGAAGGTATCTTGGTACTCGTCGCTGTCGAGATAGGAATCAATATCAGCTTCAAAGCCTTGTTCATCCAGAATAGTACTGTGCGATCGCATTTCTTCTAAGTCAATAGGAGCGCGACCAAGCAAATGCCTAAAGTTCAACTCAATTGCCCGATAACGAGGACAATTACTGAAAAACCGAGAACGATATAACTCAGACTTCGCTACCAAACGCACAAATTCGCGGACGCTGATTTCGCCCCGCTTAAACTGAGACTCAGGAACAATTAGTCGCTCACTTTCCATCACATAGGCATTTCCTAACACCTGTCTGTAGATAACTGTGATGAGAGCTTCAAATTCTTCTGCTGAATAACCGGGTACTCTCTCAGTTGAGTGAGTGTCTTCAAACAGGCTGATACCTAGACGTGAACTTGCTCCAAAAGCCATTTTCTGAAAATCTCCTGGCTAAACATCAAGTTCTTTTGGAACTTCTTAAGGAGGTTCTTAGAAACCTACATCCAATCAACAATTGCATACCAAAAGTAAGGAAATCGCTCAGGAAATGGTAAAGAAATCGGAAAGAAATCACGAAAACTAGAAATTGTTACTTTTTGCAATATTTTCTCAAGGAGAGTTCACAGATTGTTTTAAACATAACTAGTATGTTTAAAAAAAATTTATGCGAATTCTCTTAGTTGAAGATGATGTCCGCCTGGCCGAAACTTTAGCAGAAGCCCTTACAGACCAGCGTTATATGGTTGATGTAGTAACAGATGGTGAAGCAGGATGGAATCAAGCCAAAATGCTGGATTATGACTTACTGTTGCTGGATGTGATGTTACCAGAGCTAGATGGAATTAGTTTATGCCATCGACTGCGATCGCACAGCTATACTATGCCTGTTCTCATGCTAACTGCTCGTGACACCGTTAGCGATAAAATCACCGGACTCGATGCGGGAGCCGATGATTATGTGGTTAAACCAGTGGATTTGCAAGAACTATTTGCCCGAATTCGCGCCTTGCTTCGGCGGGGTAATGTTTCATCACCGCCAATTCTAGAATGGGGAAATCTGCACCTCAACCCCAGCACTTATGAAGTGAGTTATGGCGAAAATATGCTCCATTTAACCCCAAAAGAATACGGAATATTAGAGTTATTGCTGCGAAATGGTCGTCGGGTTCTGAGTCGCAGTGTGATTATTGAACATATTTGGTCGCTAGAGTCTCCTCCAGAAGAACATGCGGTGAAAGTTCATCTCAGGAGCCTACGTCAAAAGCTCAAGGCAGCCGGAGCTTTTGATGATTTTATTGAGACAGTTCATGGTATAGGCTACCGTCTTAAACAACTCTACTAAAATCACATTAATTATCGCTACTATTCTCATCTACGTGTTGTAGCGATCGCACCAAAAGGGTAAAAATGCTTGAGCGATCGCCATTAGTAAGAGCTAAATTTAAGTAAGTAAAGTTTTGGAGTTGATCGTGCTTAAGCAACTCATCTTAGAAAATTGGAAAAGTTTCCGTTATGCGGAGCTTCCACTCGATCCATTGACTGTTTTAATTGGTACAAACGCAAGTGGTAAATCTAATGTAGTTGAAGCTTTAGAATTTTTACAAATAACCTTTACAAGGCAGGATGTTAAACCAGCTTTAGTAGGTGATTCAATGCTACCTTCGATTCGAGGAGGTGTAGAATGGGCTGCATTTAAACCTGAAAAAAAATTTACATTAAAGGCTGTTATACAAGGTAAAGATATTAATATTGATTATATTTACGCTATCACAGTAAAGACAAAACCTTCTCTTCAAGTTTTAGAAGAATCTATAATTTGTCAAAAAACTCAAAATGATTATAATGAAAAGCCTATCCAGATAGACAATATAAGAGCTTCGTTTTTAAATGAAAACGAAACATATATTCATACTAAAAACGAAACATATATTCTTCAAAATGATTTATTGCCTACTCAACCAAAACTTGCCAATGCTCTATCTGTTGAGAGTGACTCAACTTCTGAGATGACGAGATATGAAAATATATATATATTTTATCAATATCTTAAGAATATTTTTATTTTAAACCCCATTCCCTCTAAAATGCGATCTTATTCCCCAATTGGGGAAAAGCTAGAAACTGATGCTTCAAATATAGCTGGTATACTAGCTGGATTATCTAAGAAACGGAAAGCAGAAGTTGAAGCAGCTCTATCCAACTACATTAAAGAGCTACCAGAAGGTGATATACAAAAAGTCTGGGCGCAAAAAGTAGGTAGATTTCGTACTGATGCCATGCTCTACTCTCAAGAAGAATGGAAACCTGGTCACATTACA
Organism: Nostoc sp. 'Peltigera membranacea cyanobiont' 213; assembly: GCF_002245975.1. Lineage (NCBI taxonomy): Bacteria > Bacillati > Cyanobacteriota > Cyanophyceae > Nostocales > Nostocaceae > Nostoc > Nostoc sp. 'Peltigera membranacea cyanobiont' 213. The sequence continues at coordinate 11,170 of NZ_NOLI01000009.1, forward strand.
GAAATAGATGCTAGAAGTATGTCAGATGGAACTTTGCGTTTTCTAGCAATTATCACAGCACTACTAACTCGACCAGAAGGTAGTCAAATAGTAATTGAAGAAATAGATAATGGGCTTCATCCCTCGCGTGCAGGATTGTTGGTAAGAATACTAAGAGAAATTGGCAGCAAAAGAAAAATTGATATTTTACTTACTACCCATAACCCAGCTTTACTTGATGCTTTAGGCCCAGAGATAGTTCCTTTTGTGGTTGTTGCACACCGCGATAAAGAAACTGGAGAAAGCAAACTAACTCTTTTAGAAGATATTGATAATTTCTCTAAGCTATTTGCATCATATTCTTTGGGTGATATGACAACTAAGGGGGCAATTGAAAGAAGCCTTTCTCGTAATGAATAATTACTAATATGAGAAAGGTGCTACTTATCGATACATCGCTTTTATGTGTTTGGTTACAAGTTCCAGGTAAAGAAACTGCTGGTGATAATGAATGGAATTATCAGCGTGTAAATCAAAAAATTCAGACAGAAATCGACAAATCAACAACCCTAGTACTTCCTTTAGCTGCTGTTATAGAAACAGGTAATCACATTGCACAGGCTAAAATAGCAAATTCAGAAAGTAAACGTATAGCAGCTCAAAAATTTGCCGAAATCATAACTTATGCAGCTGATGAAACCACACCTTGGGCTAAGTTCCGTGAGCAAATTGTCCTCTGGGAAGAAGAACAGTTGAAAGAGTTAGCTGCTAAATTCCCCAATCAAGTTGTAGAAAAGACTTCTATGGGTGATGCTAGTATTGTCATCTTGGGTTGGCACTATCACCAAAAGGATTATCATGTAGAGTTTCTGACTGATGATGACAAGCTAAAATCGCAAGAACCACCTCCACCACAGCCACCTACACGGCGAAGCAGCCGAACAAAAAGGTAAAATATCCTTGAGCGATCGCAATTCATCTCGAACATCAAGCTATCATCGGATATTGGGGAATTTCCGCGCGTAACTCAATAGCATCTATGACCGCTTCTCACTCTGAAACTCCATCTACCAAACCCGACGCAAGTACTTTTATTTCTGACCATCAACAGGTGGATCGCAGTAAGCTAAGTCAAATGTACCTGCACTATGTCGAGACGAAGGATAAATATCCTCACGCGGTGTTGCTGTATCGGGTGGGTGATTTCTTTGAATGTTATTTTCAAGATGCTGTCAAACTAGCGCAAGAATTAGAATTAGTCCTCACTAGCAAGCAAGCTGGGGAACAGGGACGAGTGGCGATGTCTGGTGTTCCGCATCACGCTTGGGAACGCTATACCACAATGTTGGTAGAAAAAGGCTATGCAGTGGTAATTTGCGACCAAGTAGAAGATGCTTCTGAAGCTGCTGGTAGATTGGTGCGGCGGGAAGTAACGCGCATTCTAACCCCTGGCACGTTGCTAGAAGAGGGAATGCTCAAATCAAGTCGCAATAATTACCTAGCGGCAGTGGTAATTGCCGCAAATCATTGGGGTTTAGCCTATGCAGACATCTCCACAGGGGAATTCCTCACGACTCAAGGCAGTGATTTAGAACATTTGACCCAGGAATTAATGCGCTTGCAACCTTCAGAGGTGTTAGTTCCGACAAATGCGCCTGATTTGGGTAGTTTGCTGCGTCCGGGAGAAACATCGCCTCATCTACCGGAGTGTTTACCACCATCATTTTGCTATAGCTTGCGATCGCAAGTTCCATTTTCCCAAGGTGAAGCCAGACCTAGATTATTGCAGAAATTTAAGGTGCGATCGCTCGAAGGACTCGGTTGCGACGATCTTCCTCTCGCTGTCCGTGCGGCTGGTGGTCTTATAGAATATCTGGAAGATACACAAAAAGAAAACCAAGTTCCTCTGCAAAGACTCCGCACCTATACTATCACCGACTACTTAATTGTTGATAGTCAAACCCGCCGTAACCTGGAAATTACCCAAACTGTCCGGGATGGCACTTTTCACGGTTCCCTACTCTGGTCATTAGATAGAACTAGTACAGCAATGGGTGGGCGGGCTTTGCGGCGGTGGTTATTGCAACCACTACTTGATATTAAAGGCATTCGGGCACGTCTTGATACTATCCAAGAATTGATGGAAAATACGCCACTGCGTCAAGATTTACGGCAGTTGTTGCGGCAAATTTATGACCTAGAACGCCTCACCGGAAGGGCAGGTTCTGGTACAGCTAATGCTAGAGATTTAGTAGCTTTGGCAGATTCTCTCTCACGTTTACCAGAATTATCCCACTTAGTAACTGAAGCGCGTTCTCCCTTTCTCAAAGCTTTGCAGAAAGTCCCAAGTGTGTTGGAAGAATTGGCACAAAAGTTACACGCGCACCTTGTAGAGTCGCCACCCATACTAATCAAAGAAGGCGGATTAATTCGTCCTAGTGTAAATCCCCTGTTGGATGAGAGGAAGGCAACTGTAGAAGCAGACCAGCAATGGATTGCCAACTTAGAAGTTGATGAGAGAGCTAAGACAGGAATTTCGACACTGAAGGTAGGATTTAACAAAACTTTTGGTTATTATATCAGTATTTCCCGCAGCAAAGCTGACCAAGTACCTGCTAATTACATCCGCAAGCAAACCCTAACCAATGAGGAACGTTACATCACCCCAGATTTGAAGGAACGAGAAGCCAGGATTCTCACGGCGCGGGATGATTTAAATCAGTTGGAATATGAAATTTTTACAGCGTTGCGGGAAGAGGTAGCACAAGAAGCGGAAGTAATTCGCAATCTATCTCGTGCAGTAGCGGCGGCGGATGTGCTGTGTGGTTTAGCTGAGTTAGCCGTGCATCAAGGTTATTGTCGTCCAGAAATGTTACCAGGAAGGGAGATAAATATTGTTGATGGCCGTCATCCGGTGGTGGAACAGTCTTTACCTGCGGGTTTCTTTGTGCCGAATTCAACGCAATTGGGTGAAGAGTCATTAGTCATTAGTCATTTATCATTAGCAGATGACCAAGGACAAATGAGAAATGACCAAGAACAAATTGCAAATGACCAAGGACAAATAACAAATGACAATCCCGATTTAATTATCCTTACCGGGCCAAACGCCAGTGGCAAAAGTTGTTATTTGCGTCAGGTGGGATTGATTCAGTTAATGGCGCAGATTGGTAGTTTTGTACCAGCTAATTTTGCTAGATTGGGAATATGCGATCGCATTTTTACCCGTGTAGGTGCAGTAGACGATCTTGCAACTGGTCAATCTACATTCATGGTAGAAATGAATGAAACGGCGAATATTCTCAACCACGCCACATCTAGGTCACTGGTGTTATTAGATGAAATTGGTCGGGGAACGGCGACATTTGATGGTCTTTCCATAGCTTGGGCGGTGGCGGAATATATCGCAGTGGATATTCGGGCGCGAACAATTTTTGCTACTCACTACCATGAATTGAATGAATTAGCTAGTATTTTGCCGAATGTAGCTAATTATCAAGTGACGGTGAAAGAATTACCCGACCAAATTATCTTTTTGCACCAAGTTCAACCGGGAGGCGCTGATAAGTCTTACGGAATTGAGGCGGGAAGATTGGCGGGTTTACCAGCAGTGGTTATTCAACGAGCGAAACAAGTAATGGGGCAAATTGAGAAACATAGTAAAATTGCGATGGGGCTGCAAAATCTAGATTGATATGTTGTTGGTTGACTAATTATTTGTCTGTATTAATCAAATAATAATAGTTAATAGTTAATAGTTAAATTTTTCAACGCAGTCCAGCTACAAAAATAAAGCCCAGTTACCTGGGCTAAAAGAAAATTAAGGTTGTTTTAATCCACGGAAGTCGGTAAAGCCTCGTGTAAAATTTGAATCTAATCGTTCTGGTCAAACTTTCGTTCCATAGTTATAAATTTTCCCGCCCACTTACTTAGACTTGGACTTAGCCTCTCCTTTTGGCAGAAGGGTAATTAAACCCAAAAATTACGAATTACGAATTATTTTAGCTGCGCCCAAATCCTTGACCCCGCAAAACCTTTGACCAAATAACTAATTCGCCTTGCTCGCCGCCTGCGGCTAGTAACTTACCTTGGGGATGCCAAGCTAAGGCTGAAAAACCTCCTGAGACACCTGTGATAATTTGGGATACTTCCTTAGCTTGGTTCCACAAACACAACCAGCCGTCAGCAGCAGCAGAAGCGAGAAGGAAGCTTTTTGGTGCAAAAGCGATCGCATTGATCGTGCCCACATGATTAGTTAATACTCGTGCTTCCCAACCTAAAGTATCATCCTCTAGCTTTTCCCACACCACAATCCCTTCAACGCTAGAAGATGCGAGTATTGGCGCACCCACTTTAGTGATAGCTTCTGACCATGCCAATTGGCGAATTTTACCAGGGAAGCCACGCATTACCCAAGGGTCGGGATTATTCCATTCCAAAACAGTGACACTACGATCCATGTTGCCAGAAGCCAGGTATTTGCCATCAGGCGACCAAGCCATCGCTAAACTGACAGTGGTCATATCTAGGCTATATGGTTCTTCATCCCAGTTTTGACTATGCCAAATTTTCACTCCCTTGTAACCACTAATGGCCAAGTATTCTCCGTCAATACGCCAATCTATACCCAAAACTGAAGAGTTGTCGAAATTTAGCGTTACGACAATTTCACGAGTGTCTGCATCCCAAACTTGCACGTAACGCCCCAAACTAAAAGCCAGTTGGTTACTGGTGTAATTCCAAGCTAGCTTGTCAACCCATGCGGGGGCATTTTCCAGCGTGGCGATTAATTCAGTATTCTGCCAAATTTTGACCTGTCCATCTTGTCCGCCAACGGCTAAAAATTTTCCATCTGGCGAAAATGCCAGACAGTCTACTGATTTACCGTTACCAGTTTGTAAGGTTGTAAGTTCGCCATCATTCCACAGAACAACTTCCCCTGCGGCGGAAGTTGCTGCTAAAATTTTACCTTGTGGCGACCAAGCGATCGCAGTTACATAATCTGAAAGTATCCCCGAATAGTGTTGTTCAAATTCCTTAGATTTGGTTGTGGAGTTCATATTTCTTAGGTACTGGGTACTAGGGACTGGGGACTGGGGACTGGGGACTGAATTGTTATCAATCCCGAATTCCCACTCCCCAATCCCCTTTTAAGCTAGACAAGCGAGAAAATCTTGCTTGAGTTGGGCTGCATCAAGGTTGCGACCGATGAAAACTAGTTCGTTTTTGGGAGTTTCGCTGGGTTTCCAGGGGCGATCGGGTTTGCCATCAAATATCATGTGTACGCCTTGGAATACAAATCGATTCTCTTCTCCGGCAATATTTAAAATGCCTTTCATCCGAAAAATATCTGGGCCTTGGGTACGCAGTAACTCCGAAAGCCAAGCGTTTAATTTTTCTCCATCTACTGCACCTGCTTCTACTAAAGCCACTGAAAAGACCGTTTCATCGTGTACGTGGGCATCTTCGCCTAAGAAATCTGGATCGATCTCTAATGCACGATCTAAATCAAAAGCTTTTACACCTAATAAAGCATCCATTCCTAGTTCAGAATTTTGAGTCCGGTAGATTTTTGCGATCGCATTCATCGCCCGAATCCGTTTTTCTAATTCATCCAACTCTTCTGGCGCGACCAAATCTGTTTTATTAAGTAAAATTACATCGGCAAAAGCAATCTGTTCTTGTGCTTCGTCTGCATCCCAATGTTGCCAAATATGCTTGGCATCTACGACTGTCACCACTGCGTCTAGAGACAGTTGGCTTTGCAAATCTTCATCCACAAAAAATGTCTGAATCACTGGTGCAGGGTCGGCTAATCCAGTTGTTTCAATTACTAAATGGTCAAATTTATCGCGCCGCTTCATCAAATTGCCAATGATGCGAATTAAATCGCCGCGTACTGTACAACAGATACAGCCATTATTCATTTCAAATATTTCTTCATCCGCATCGATAATCAATTGATTATCAATACCCACTTCCCCAAATTCATTGACAATCACAGCAACTTTTTTGCCGTGTTCGTAGGTGAGGATGTGATTGAGTAGAGTCGTTTTACCTGCTCCCAAATAGCCTGTAAGAACAGTAACGGGAACTGAATTGTTGATTACGTCAGCCACCATACTCTAAATTCCCCTTGTCTTACCTTGTGGATAATCATTATCGCCTATGATAAATCTTTTTATATTTTTGTGCGAACTTGCTTTTCTTTTGGCTTTCAGCAAAATCATCACATAATTTAATAGAGAAATATTTTATTTTCAGTAGACCGAAAAGTTCTGGATTAGCGTCTCGTTCGCGCAGCGTCTCCGACAGGAGAAGAAAAGCTCACACCTTGCTTGGCGTAGCCTCTCGTACAGAAGGGATCGCAACGAGTTAGATACCTGTCATAGTTAATTTTTGTGTAAAAAACTGTATTAATATATTATTTATTTTTTCCGAAACTCAGTTGAGCTAACTATCTAATTTTGCTTGAGCCTTTAGATCGGATTTAATAAACTCAGTTTATCAATCACCTGTATAAATCAGTTTTTTTACTTTCACGGATGGCGATCGCCTGTTTATCAATTCCTGACTTCAATCGCTGAAACTACTGCTATCTCTAGTTCACAAAATTTTGCTTTTTTACTAAGAAAGATGTTAATAATACATAGGTTTCATCGAAGATAACTAGGCGACAAGGAGAGGATTTTCCCCTTATCCTATAAAGGTCAAAGACTAGCATGAGTATCGTACCAAGCAAGTTTCAGTTGGAGTTTATCTAAAAGCATCTTTCCTAAAGAAAATTGGTTGAAAAATCCGTTGGATTCAAATAATCTATATTGTAAAAAAACATATTTATAGACTTTTAATACTTCAGTTTCAGATAGCCAATTACCTGGTGTTTCTTCTCCAAAAATTCCACTAGCACCGTATTCAAACTGATGTTTTATATATTCACCTTCTTTGGCTGGAAATGGACAGACTTGCTTAGGTACGTCTTTTTGGTTGATAGCTTTAAATTTTTTATAACCAAGTTCTTTTAAGAGCGCTAATTCTGCTAACAGATCGTTCCATGATGTCTGTGCAGATTCTATAGATAGAAACTGAGGTTTGGTTTCAAACTTGTGTAAAGCCTGTAAGCATAATATATCAGCACCTTCAATATCAACTTTGAGATAATAGGGGATGCCAAACTCCTGTAAAATATTTTCAAATGTACGTCCTTCTACAGTTATGGCAGTAGAACTTGTACCAAAAAATTCATTTCGACGCACAAAATCTAATGAAGTTGTACTCCAGAAACTTTTGTCCAAGTTGACGTAAAAAGTAACTGATTGATTTTGAGATGATACAGCAACATTGAGTAGAATAAGCTGACCAGTTTCTATGTATGCACCTAATTTTTTCTTAGTATCCTCATAAATATCAGGGTTAGCTTCGATACCAATAACTCGAAATCCTTTTTTGAGATAAAACTCACTATCTTCACCTGTGTGAACACCAACATCTATAATTAAGTTTTTATCCATATTTATTATTTAATAGATTCTTCAGTAAGCATTATAGTCATCAAACTAATGCAATATGTTTATTGAAACTGAAATCGTTATTCCTGTGAATATATTTGCTAAATATACATGATAATCATCATTCCAAATAAAAATTATACTTATATGGACAAGGGTGGTGGTTTCAATAAACACTACCCGATCAAAAAAGCGAGTAACTAAAACAGGGTAAGCATCTGCATCTATTGCACTCAACTTTTTGGTTTATTGCACCACTAGGTTTCTCTACGACTTTAGGTATGAGTACCAGAGAATGATACTCATAATCATTCTAGCCCAAGAAGGGCAGGAGAGCAGACGGAGAAAGAGTTAATGCCTGACTTGCCACGAGGTTGCAATGTTTTTATCTCACCTAGAAGCACTCCAGATGCAGAAAAACAAAGGTGAGGTAATTTTATGGAGAGAACAAAAAATCTTGAACTGCTTCTAAAACAACTGCTGGGTATTCTTCATGTAGTCCCAGAGAACCAGGAATAACAACGCTTCTCACACCTGGTAAGGCTACCAAAGCGTTCATTTCTTCTCGTGATTTTGGGGGGCTAGATTCCCCAATTACTACCATGAGCGGTACGGTTAAAGACTGCACAAGTTCGAGAAAATCTGACTGTTCGCGTACAGCATCAAGATTACCAGTTACAAAGGCAGCAGATGCAAATCGCGCTCCTGGTTGTTGAGTTGTTTCCCATTTCTGCTCAATGAAACTGGGTGTAATTTTAGCTGCGTCAGTAAAAACATGACGGCGGTACATGAAACTTAAGAAAGATTGGGTAGTGTTGAGTTTGTAGAGAGCTTGACCAAGTATAGGCGATCGCACCAATCCTCTGACAATGCCAGCTATTTGCTGACTTGCCCCCATTGTCGGCAAAGGCCCACGCCAAGTAGGAGCTAACAATACAATCCGTGAGAAAGCAACCTGCTTCACAGCTAATTGTAAAACGTAACTAGCAGCATGACCAGTCGCGATCGCAGTAATCGGAGTATTAAAAACAGCTTTGACAAAATCTTCTAGAAAGTGCTGATATATTTCTGGTCGGTAATCCAAGCTAGGGCGAGAAGATTCACCAAAACCAGGCCAATCTATGGCTACAACTTGAAAATTGGGAGCTAGTAACTTGGCAAGTTCGCCTACTTCCGAACGTGTCGAGACACTGCTGAAAGATGGTAATAGCAATAACGGTGAACCTTTACCAAGGGTTTCATAAACAACGCGCAATTGCTGATTTTCCCAATTCCAGAGATATTCTTGAACTATTCCACCAAAGCCAGTAGCAACAGAGGTAGATAATAAATTTGTTGGCATGAGACTAAATTTTGGTAATTTTACGTTATTAGTCATTTGTCAGTTGTCCTTTACTAATGACCAATGACCAATGACCAATGACTAATAACCAAGTTTAGCTAGGTAAATCTAACTTACACTCCAACGCTTTTTTTTGCATGGTTTTAAAAATGTTGTAAAATCCATTAGCGCGGGAAGGTGTCAGACTAACATTTAAACCTGTTTCTTGAATAAAATCTGGGGTAAGTTGGACAATCTCAGTTGGCGTTAGTCCTTGCAATCCTTCAACTAGCAGCCCTACTAATCCTTTGGTTAACTGAGAATCAGACTCGCCCTGAAACACAACTTTACCGTCATCCAAGGTTGCTGTGATATAAACTTGAGACACGCAACCAGGAACTTTATTGTCAGGTAACTTATTAGCTTCTGGGAACTCATTGAGCTTCTGAGCATACCAGATTAGCTGTTCGTAGCGCCGCTTCGGTTCGGAAGCGCGTTGAAAGCGCTGGACAATTTTAGCAAGCGCAGGTGGCAAAGAATCTAGAGTTGAGGACATAACAGAAGCTGCAAACGATCGGTCTTACCTTGAGTGTAAATTAAAATTATCTTGAGAGCGATGCCTCCGATTCTCTTGGCATTATCAAACCTGCCATTACTGACTCTAATTTATCAAATCCAGATAATTCTTGCGTAGGCGCAGCCCGTCGTAGGCACCGCATTCATATTCAGTTAGGTTTTTAATCCGTCTAATTACAAAAACTTAATTTTTTTATAAGCAGGCTTTAACACTAACTCTATACAATTTATGTTGTATAAGTATATACTTACAAAAATAGCTGCAAGTAGCTTTTAACTAAGCAGCTAGGCGATGTCAACAATTAAAAATTAAAAATCAAAAAAATTCTGACTTTTAATTTTTAATTTCTCTGCCTTAAGGATTAATTCGTAGTTTGTGCAGCTAGCATCTGCTTCAGCTTTTCTAATTCCGAAGCCCAACGAGGATCTGGACGAATAGCGTCTGAATCGGTTGTTGTTGTTGTGCTGTTTTCGCGAGAACCGCCGCCACCGCCGCCCCGACGAGGCTTCTTAGAGCTTTTCTCGCGACGGCTACCTTCTCTATTAGGAGTAGGAGTAGGTGTACTACTAGCATTAAGACTAACTGGTTTTGGAGCTTGCTCGTCGCCCTCTTCACCCTTTGTGCGAGGTAATGCCTTTTCTAGCTTAATGGCAGTGTCTTTAAACATCTGACCATTATACTTTTCAATGATTTCGTCAGCTTGTTCGTCATTGTTGACGGTAAGAAAACCAAAACCACGGCATTTGCCAGTTTTGCGGTCTTTAATTAATTTAGTAGTTACAGCTTCACCTTCTGCTGCAAAAACTGCTTGCAGATCCTGACGGTCGATTTCTTCTTTAGGCAAATTACCTATATATAGGCGAACGGACATGAACTATACCTCCAGAGTTAAATGAACATGGCAAGGCAAGAAAACAATTACTTGGCTTTGGACTTTTAAATAGATGCTATTGACCAAGACTGCCATCAACCAATTTTTTGCTCGAAACTGTCAACTTATACAATACAGTTTTTCGTCGGGATCAAGCTTGTTTAATCCAAAGGCCCACACTATGGTGAGCTAATAACACCTTAATTCTAAGAATTGTAAATTTAATAGCCTATTGCCTGCTAAAGTACACGCTTTCTTCCATGCCTTTTTCGCAGAATCAAATACCATTCCTTACATTACCACGGTATTTTCTACGTAGCTAGTTTAGCGCATACATTTCCGACGTTAGTATTACTGCATCGTAACATAAAACACATTTTTTGATTCAAGAGAGCATGTTTTGAAACAAAAACCAGCCGGTGGCTGGTTGATTTCCTGCTGTGTTGGGAGGATAAAAAGGTATGGAGGGGTGGAAAGCATCCGAGTTTTTAACTAAGCTGTAGTGCTGAGTTATCTTGGCTGCTATTGTTTGTGTAAATAAATGTAACACTTTGAAAGAAAACCTGCAACTTTTGTTTACATTTTGGTTTGTCGTTTGTCAGTTGTCATTTGCAAATAACTAATGACTAACCAGTGAGAAAAACGTATGCGCCCCAAGCCTGTGCTGCAACTGCCAAAAAAGTAGACCAGATGGGATGAGGGCTATAAATGGTTTTACCACTTTGGGTTTCCAGGGTTTGGATATCGATCCAAGGTGTTGCTCCTCGGCGGAACCAACCTGTAACGATAATTTGCCGACCAATGAGATCCTGGTGATTAACTGACTGTCCTAGCCAAGAAATGTGGTGCAATTTCACCAAACCCGCGCTGGATTGAAAGATTAAATCTTGCGCTAGGGAGTTGCTAGTGCCTTGACGACCTAATAGTTTGCCCACCAGGCGCACGCTGACACTATCAATAGGTAAGGCAGAAGGGTCAGCTAAGAGGTTGGGCAGGTAGTCGTCAGTTTGCACAGTAGCGGGTTTAATATCGGGGAAAAAAGAATTAATCCGCATTACTGTACCGATGCTAAAGCCAATTAGAAGGCAGCCTGTAATGAAAGACCAATCTTCATATATCCACTTTAGATTTAAAAACTTGAGTGTGAATGCTAGTTGCCACGTTAGCCAGACCAAAGCTGCAAACAGAACCCCTAAAGGAATTCCCAACCAGGGAGCAATTTGTAATAAGAAAGACTGACGCTTCACCTTTGATGGAACGCTAGCAAAATGTAGTTCAGTGTCTAGATGCCAGTGACGGGCGATTTGGCAGAGGCGTTCGATGCGATCGCCCATCAAAGGATGACTATTATTAATCGTAAACCATCGTCGATAGGGATTGGCAGTATCCCACTTCAAAAATGATTCAAAAGATAAATTGCTAGCAATAGTGCCCAAAGCAAGACTCTGCTGATGGCTAACTGGTGTCAACAGATTTAAGCTTTCCAGTTGCCAACTTGTCTCTTCCTGTTTTTGGATATCAGCTGCAATGCCAATAGCAATTTTAAGTAAAGCCCGAATCAGGGCGTTGGGATTACCAGTAATTTCAGCAGCGACGCGATCGCTATAATAAAGCCGCAACCGCGACAACCACAATCCAGTCCCAGTCAGTAAACACCAAACTCCATAAACTACACTAGCTAGAATCGTCACCGGCCAGCGCCAAATTTTGCCTGATATCTTGTCTCCTAACTGCGAAACTTGCTGATATAGCTTATGGATTGGTAGTGTTACCAGCAGCAACAAAGACATCACAGCAAAATCCCAGTGAGCAATATGCCCTAGCTGCGTGGCGTAGATAGTGGCGATTTCATCATCTGCTAGTTGCTCTAATAGCCCTTGACTCACAACAATCCTGGCATTACGTGGTAAAATACCGTAGGTCAGGATGATTGGTGCAGCCATTGGTAAAATTCGTAATTTGGGTAACGGCCAGTGGCGCTGTTGGCTGCAACGTTGAAGTACCCTAACAGCTTCACGGCTATGGGCATTCAATACATCTTTAGGAAATTCTCGCTGACCATACAACTTTGCCAGTAGCAGATCCAGCAACCAAGGTGATATTGCCATCAAGATCGCTAATACTATCAGCAACAATTTAGTAGGGTCGCGGTATAAAAGCTGTAACGGCTCCAGATAAGGTAGTTTGACTAAAGTTTGGTTGATTAATCCCATTGCCAACTTAAGGATTTCTCGCATCACCCAAAACAGGGCGATAAATGTCCCTGCTGCCAGTAGTCGCAAGGGAATTAATTTCGGTTTGCGTAGTGGTTGCCATGCTCTGGCACGTTGTGCTTGCCGCCAATAAATAACGCCGAATAATTTGGCTTGGGTGCGGGTAACAGAACCCATGAAGCCGTTTAGGGGTGTAGCAGGTTGTGGTAAGGGTGTCGCTACTGTGGCTTTGAGTCTAGTTAGTGGCACCATCGCGGGGGTGTCGGGAGTGTCGTCGCTTTTGGTTTCTATTACTCGATCTTCTGGCTTTTCCTCTAATGTAGGAGTTATCGGGATTGAATTTGGGGTTGAATTTGGGGTTGAATTCTCAAAAGCAACAAATCCAGTTTCGACAGTTTTTGATTCTCGATCGGGTTTTTTACGTTTTGTTAGGTGTTCGAGAGCGCGTGTTGCCCACTCTTGAACTTGTGGATTGTTACTCTCAATGAGATTCTGGGAAATAGCGATCGCCTTAGGAACTTCGCCAGTGCGAGCATAAGCCATCACTAAACCAACCTGGGCTTGTAAGCTAGCAGTACCATTATTTTGGCTGCTAGCAATAGGTTCTAGTTGAGCGATCGCTGTTTGGTAATTTCCCTGTTTGAGGGCAACTAAACCAGCCTCCAAAGACGGTTTGGCATGTGAAGGCATACAAATTCTGGCACTCCAATCTCTTCTAAGTGATCCACGTTTGTGCAAAAGCGCGAACCTCGGATGCCGTGGAAATCAACCGCACCCAAGTTTTGCTTGTCTAAGTGAATTGATCGAGAAAGAATTCAGCAGTAGAGCCGGAGCGTCTCCGGCTCCGTCAGAATTCAGATGAAGACTCAACTGAATTCTGGATTCTGTATTCTTCTTCATTCTTCCACTGATTGTTGACTAGAAAATACTGGAGCGATCGCGCTTAATTTTAACTCTGGATGGTCGCCCAGTAACTGTTGACAATTCCATTCATTGCGGAATAACAACACTGGTCGTCCCATACTGTCTTTAACTGTAGTGGTATTGAATATTCGTCCCACCTTTTCTAATGCTTCCCAACCACCCTCAACCCAACGGGCGACACTGTAGGGTAATAAATCTAATATGGTTTCTACACCATACTCATTTTGTAAGCGAAACTGCACTACCTCGAATTGCAACTGACCCACCGCCGCCAAAATTGGATCGCGCTTGGCTTCATCAGTTGAATACATAATTTGCACAGCACCTTCTTCTCGCAATTCCGCAACGCCTTTTTGGAATTGTTTTGACTTCGAGGGGTTGGGATTCCTCAGAGATGCAAACAGTTCCGGCGAAAAATACGGAATCCCTTCATATTCGAGCTTTTGTCCCGTGTAAATTGTATCCCCGATCGCAAAAACACCGGGATTGTTCAAACCAATCACATCGCCAGGATAAGCCACATCAATCGATTCCCGCTCTTGAGCAAAGAGTTTTTGCGGGCGAGACAGACGGATAAGTTTACCAATGCGGGCGTGATTCACCATCATATCTTTTTCAAACTTACCAGTACAGACCCGGATAAATGCAACGCGATCGCGGTGTTTCGGGTCCATGTTCGCTTGCAGTTTAAAGACAAACCCTGAAAATTCCGGGTAGGTAGGAGCGACTTCGCCCACACTACTGTGATGAGAACCGGGTTTGAGGGCATAGTCGAGGAAGTACTTGAGGAATAACTCTACCCCAAAGTTAGTCATGGCACTACCAAAGAACACGGGTGTCATCTTGCCTTCGTGTACCAATTGCAAATCTAGCTCCGGGCCAACTCCTTCTAAGAGTTCTAAATCATTTTTCAGTTGGTAGTAGAGGTCTTGTTGTAGCTGTTCTTCTATTTTTGGATCGCCTAATTCCACTATGGTATCACGGGCTTCTCGGCTGCCGTGGGCACTGCGTTCAAACAGGTGAATTTGTTGTTTGTGTCGATCAAAAACACCTTTAAAGCGATCGCCCATGCCAATCGGCCAATTGACTGCATAGGTTTGCAATCCCAATTCTTGCTCAATTTCATCCAACAGTTCTAGAGGTTCCCTTCCTGGGCGATCGAGCTTGTTGATAAATGTAAAAATCGGAATACCCCGCAACTTACACACTTCAAATAATTTGCGGGTTTGGGGTTCCAAACCTTTTGCCGCATCAATTAACATCACTGCATTATCGGCGGCGGCGAGAGTGCGATAAGTATCTTCACTGAAATCTTGGTGTCCGGGAGTGTCTAATAAATTTATTTGACAGTTCTTGTATTCAAATTGCAACACTGTGGAGGTAATGGAAATGCCCCGTTGTTGTTCCATTGCCATCCAGTCAGAGGTAGCCTTACGCTGTGCCCGTCGCGCTTTGACGGCCCCAGCTTCGTGAATTGCACCTCCGTACAGCAGTAGCTTTTCTGTTAGTGTAGTTTTACCTGCATCGGGGTGAGATATAATCGCAAAGTTGCGGCGAAGTTCAACTGCTTGAATAAGTTCAGACTGAAGTTCAGTAGACATAAATGTATTTGTTTGTCAGCTAGCTTAATTTTTTTTGACTCTGGCAAGTCTTTTAATCTTAAGACAACGATGCTCGTGATAGGGTCGTAGTATAACCAACAATCTGATTAAATAGGAGAAAGCAATGTACGACACAGACAAGCGAAAGCTTCTATCTGCCTTGTCTCATGGAGCCATTTTTTTCAGCACAACAGTGGTATCTGTAGGTATACCTATTGCCATACTGCTCGTATCTGACGATCCTGTTGTTAAAGAAAACGCTAAAGAATCCATCAATTTCCACTTTAATGTCTGGCTTTATGGCGCAATTCTAGGAGCGCTGTTTTTTCTATTCGGCTGGTTAGTGTTACCTCTATTATTGTTGGGACCACTAGCAGGTCTGGGATATCTATTACACTGGGGATTAACAATTTGGGCGCTCATCGGAGTTTTCAACAATCCTGATATACCTTTTCGTTATCCCTACATTTTTCGAGTTTTTTAGAAGAAATTATCATTGGGCATTGGGAATTGTCAGTTATTTTTATTAAGCTGTTGTGCCTTGAGTTTGTACACAACCAATCGCTAGGATTTTGCCAACATAGAGTCTTACGATTTTGAATTTTGAATTGCTTATGTTGTTTTTTTTCCAGTCCGTCGGATAGGTGCAACCAAGCTGTAGAATACAAAATTGCCCCACAACTTGATTAAGAGTAGGGCAAACGACAGTTAAGCACTGTTTGTAGTCTGTCTGACGGCAGGAAAATTTTAGCCTGCTTTTGTGACGCTTTATTTTGTGTCCATTTGCGTTGTTTTTCTTCATAAAATTTTATGTTTCCTACACATCGCCCCCGTCGTCTGCGTACTCATCCCCAACTGCGTCGGATGGTTCGTGAAACTGTTTTAACAACAAACGATTTAATCTACCCATTATTTGCTGTACCGGGTGAGGGAATTGCTAATGAGGTGAAATCGATGCCCGGAGTCTACCAACTTTCGGTAGATAAAATAGTTGAAGAGGCAAAAGAAGTTTATGACTTAGGAATTCCTTCTATTATTTTATTTGGTATTCCGGCTGATAAAGATGTAGATGCCACTGGCGCTTGGCATGATTGCGGTATCGTCCAAAAAGCAGCAACGGCGGTAAAAGCAGCAGTACCAGATTTGATTGTAATCGCTGATACTTGTTTATGTGAGTACACTAGCCACGGTCATTGTGGTTATCTGCAAGTTGGTGATTTAACAGGACGAGTTTTAAATGATCCAACTCTGGAATTGTTGAAAAAAACAGCAGTTTCTCAAGCGAAAGCCGGTGCTGATATCATCGCGCCTTCTGGGATGATGGATGGCTTTGTCCAGGCAATTCGTCAGGGTTTGGATGAAGCAGGATTTCAAGATACACCGATTATGTCTTATGCTGCCAAGTATGCTTCGGGTTATTATGGCCCATTTCGGGATGCAGCAGACTCGACACCGCAATTTGGGGACAGAAGAACTTACCAAATGGACCCAGGTAACGCCCGCGAAGCTATTAAAGAAATTGAACTAGATATTGCTGAAGGTGCTGATATGCTGATGGTTAAGCCAGCCTTGGCATACATGGACATTATCTGGCGGGTAAAGGAAGCGAGTAACTTACCAGTTGCGGCTTACAATGTTTCTGGTGAGTATGCGATGGTAAAAGCTGCGGCTCTCAATGGTTGGATTGATGAAGAGCGTGTGGTTATGGAAACTTTAACTGGGTTTAAACGCGCTGGTGCAGATTTGATTTTGACTTATCATGCCAAAGATGCGGCGCGATGGTTAAAGTAAGGTGGGCGATTGAGTAAGAGTTTAAGAAATCTCACGCAGAGGCGCTTCAGACGCAGAATTGTGTTTTGGTGTTTGGGCGTGAGATTTTTTGTATTTTAGGTTTGGCTGGTGCGAAATTCAAAAAAAATTAACTCATCCGCGTTATATTTGTCACACGTGTATTGCAAATCGGATAAAAGTTATGCTCAGTGTCAGGCTGGATGAAGAAACAGAACGGCAGCTAGCCGATATTTTAGCTCACGAGCAAACGGACAAGAGTGAGTTGATTCGACGCTTGATTGCTGAACGCTGGCTAACCTTGCAAGCGGATAAAACTTTGGTTGAGAGGCGGGGTGGACACCCTGAACATCTGCTACAAGATGCACCAACGGATTTATCGGAACGCTCAAACCGTAAGAAAGCGATCGCTCAATATCTCAACAAGCGGCATTCATGACCTACTATCCGCTTATACTCGCAGATAGCGGGTTTTTGTTTGCGTACTACAGCGCTAGAGATCGGTATCACCAACAGGTGCGTCGCTTCTTTGAAAACTGTACTTCTAGGCTGGTGACTACGCCCATTTGTATTGCAGAAGTGGTGTGGTTGCTCAACTTTGATTGGCGTACACAAAACGAGTTTCTTCTAGATGTTGCGAAACAACTCTATGAGTGTGAGCAACTATTACCGCAAGATTTTTCGCGCATTGCTGAGTTGAATACTCAGTACAGAGATTTACCAGGGGATTTTGCAGATTTATCCTTGATTGTCATTTCAGAGCGTTTGGATATTGCTGCGATGCCTGCGCCGGGCTAGCCTACGCTACTTTGGACAGTTATTTTGATATTTATCGGCGTTATCGGAAAAAGCCTTTTGTGCGGGTGTTATGGGGATAGCGATCGCTACTTAATTATAATTTTTTCACAGGACACCACTCGTAGAAAAGAATTGCTTCAGTATATTTCACACATTGATTCTACGTTTTATTACGTAAATAAGTTCAGCCGATTTGCCAAAAGGGGAGCGATCGCTCATAAAACCGATAAAATCGAAATAAAATGGCTTTGATATAAGTTATGGCAATTACTCGCTCTATCGTTGGGCGGTTCATTTAAAAAAACCAATCTCTAACTAGTGCGATCGCTAACCGTATTTGCGACAGCAGCACGATAAAATTCTAAAACTATAATCGTACTAAAAGGTCTAAATGGCAGAAACACTATTTTTCAACGCCTTACGGGAAGCCATTGATGAAGAAATGGCGCGTGACTCCAGCGTATTTGTTCTCGGTGAAGATGTTGGACACTACGGCGGTTCCTACAAAGTTACCAAAGACCTGTACCAAAAATATGGCGAACTCCGCATTCTAGACACCCCCATCGCTGAAAATAGCTTTACTGGCATGGCAGTAGGAGCAGCAATGACTGGGTTGCGTCCGATCATCGAAGGTATGAATATGGGCTTTTTATTGCTCGCCTTCAACCAAATATCCAACAACGCTGGGATGCTGCGTTATACCTCTGGCGGTAACTTTAAAATTCCGATGGTAATTCGCGGTCCTGGAGGCGTGGGAAGGCAGTTAGGTGCAGAACATTCCCAACGATTAGAAACCTACTTCCAAGCTGTGCCAGGGTTGAAGATTGTTGCTTGCTCGACACCAAGAAACGCTAAAGGACTACTAAAATCCGCAATCCGCGATGATAACCCCGTGTTGTTCTTTGAACACGTTTTGCTTTACAACTTGAAAGAAGATTTACCAGAAGAAGAATATTTACTACCCCTAGATAAAGCCGAAGTTGTGCGCGAAGGGAAAGATGTCACAATTATCACTTATTCTCGGATGCGGCATCATGTGCTGCAAGCGGTAAAAACACTTGAAAAACAAGGTTACGATCCAGAAGTTATTGATTTAATATCACTCAAGCCATTAGATTTTGATACCATTGGTGCATCAATACGTAAAACCCATAAAGTAATTGTTGTGGAAGAATCCATGCGAACTGCGGGTATTGGAGCAGAAGTCATCGCCTCAATAAACGATCGCTTATTCGATGAATTAGATGCGCCAGTACTGCGGCTTTCTTCCCAAGATATTCCCACACCTTACAACGGCAATCTGGAACGACTAACAATCATCCAGCCAGAGCAAATCGTGGAAGCTGTAGAAAAAATGGTGGCGTTGCGAGTCTAGGGATTGGGGACTGGGGACTGGGGACTAGGAAGATAACTCATTCCCAATCCCCGATCCCAGTACCCAATACTTACTCATAACTCCATAAAAGAGCGCTATTATAGCCTTTGTCAGTTGCGAGTTATGGTATGCAAAGACAGCGATCGCTATTAATTTTGATTTTAGTCCTGATAATCGCCGCGTTTACGGTGATTGCGACAATTCCCATACCCCTGGGACTGGACTTGCGGGGAGGTTCACAGCTAACAATTCAGGTAAAACCATCACCGGAAATTCCCAAAATCACCGAACGAGAATTGGAAGGTGTGAAGAAAGTTGTCGAAGGTCGGATTAATGGTCTGGGTGTTTCTGAACCAGTAATCCAAACAGTCGGCTCAGATAAAATATTGGTACAATTGCCAGGAGTCAACGATCCAGAGCAAGCCGAACGGGTGCTTGGGGGGACGGCGCAGTTAGAATTTCGTACCCAAAAGCCAAATACAGAAACCCAATTATTTGCTTTTCAAGCATCTAAGGCTGAATTGAAAGTCAAGCAAGAAGAGTTGAGAAAGAGTACTGACAAAGCAGCAATAGCTAAGAATCAAGAAGATTTACAAAAAAGCAATCAAGCGATCGCAGAATTGTTTGAAAGCACCAATCCACCACTAGGTGGCAAATACCTCAAGGATGCTTATGGTGAACCCACTCAAGGTAACAACTGGCACGTTACCATTCGCTTCGACCAAAAGGGTGGTGAACTGTTTGCCAATTTGACCAAAAATCTTGCTGGTACTGGGCGGAGTATTGGTGTTTTTCTAGACAATGAACTGATCAGCGCTCCTACTGTAGGTATAGAATTTGCTGCCGCAGGTATTGCTGGTGGCTCTGCCGTAATTACAGGACGGTTTACCGCACAAGAAGCTAATAACTTGGGTGTACAGCTACGTGGTGGCGCATTACCCGTACCAGTAGAAATCGCAGAAAGGCGGACGGTAGGGGCAACTTTAGGTAAAGATAGTATTCAAAGCAGTATTTATGCTGGGGTTGGTGGTCTGACTTTAGTATTAATATTCATGGTGTTTTACTATCGATTACCAGGACTAATTGCGGATGTGTCACTAGTGATTTATTCCCTCTTGACTTGGGCAACCTTTGCTTTATTGGGTGTTACCCTAACTTTGCCCGGAATTGCCGGTTTTATCCTCAGTATCGGTATGGCGGTTGATGCCAACGTGCTAATTTTTGAACGGACGCGGGAAGAATTACGAGCCGGAAAATCTCTGTATCGTTCTGTAGAATCTGGTTTTTACCGAGCATTTTCTAGTATTTTAGATAGCAATGTCACTACATGGATTGCTTGTGCTGCTCTGTTTTGGCTGGGGTCTGGTTTAGTCAAAGGTTTTGCTCTTACCTTAGCTTTGGGGGTGGCTGTAAGTATGTTTACCGCAATTACTTGTAGTCGGACATTGCTGTTTTTAGCAATTTCAATTCCCTCTTTGCGGAAGACAGAACTTTTCTGTCCAAACCTGCCAACATCGAATAAGGCAGAGGTGACTCCATGAAACTGAGTATTAACAAATCGCGATCGCTTTGGTGGACTATTTCTAGTGCGATCATTCTCGCTGGGTTCATCTCAATGGTGATTTCTTGGCAACAACCCAATATTCACGCACCATTACGCCCCGGTTTAGATTTTATCGGTGGTACAAGGTTACAGTTTGTTCGAGATTGCACTAAACCAGGCAATTGCGACAAGCCAATTAATATCAATGCTGTTCGGGAAGTAGCAAAAACCCAGGGACTAGGTGATAGCAGCATTCAGCTTATCTCCGAAAATGGTGCAGAAAATGGTGTACTAATTCGGACAAAAGATTTGGGTGTCGATCAGCGCACCAAGTTGCAAAATGCTTTAAGCGAAGAAATTGGGGTTTTTGACCCGCAAAAAAACCAAATTGACTCCGTTGGCCCTACGTTAGGAAAAGAACTTTTGAGGTCTGGGCTATTAGCTCTGATAGTTTCCTTCATTGGCATCACTATCTATATGAGCTTCCGCTTCCAATTAGATTATGCTGTGTTTGCGATCGTTGCTCTATTTCACGATATCTTGATTACAGTCGGAGCTTTTTCAATTTTTGGTTTGGTAGCGGGCATCGAAGTTGATAGCCTTTTTATCGTCGCCTTACTTACCATTACAGGTTTCTCAGTCAACGACACAGTGGTAATTTACGATCGCATTCGGGAAACCATTAAAATCAATCCTGAACGCCCAATTGCCGAAATTGTAGACGATGCGGTTAACCAAACTCTGACAAGATCCATCAACACGACCTTAACCGTCTTGCTGACATTAACTGCAATCTTTCTATTTGGCGGAGAAACGCTGAGAAACTTTTCCCTAGCTTTGATTATTGGCTTCACAATGGGAGCTTACTCAAGTATTTTCATCGCCAGTACTCTGCTGACTTGGTGGCGAGAAAAGAGTCAATCCCAAGTGGTAGAAAGCTTAGAGCCGATTGATACATCTGCTAGTTCTCAGGATAGCTAAACTTGTGTGCATTTCACAATTGGGTTAAAGCATTTTAAATTGCTCACTCATGCTTTGGAATTTTATTCTTCTATGGATCAACCTGAAGAACCATTAATTACTGACCCAGAATTTGAGAACTCTGACGCATCCTTTATTCAGCAAGTACAGAGGTTACACAAACTGACAATATATGGCAGATGGCTATTTGTTGCTTGTTTATGGCTTACCATTGCACCTGTTAGCTTGTGGGGTCTACGTACAGAAATTCCTCTGTGGCAACAATATTTTACCTGGGTAGCAGTGCGATATGGACTTTTCTATCATCCACTCTCTACCTTTGGTTTAGCCTTTTGTATTGGGATGACTGCCTCTGTTTTAGTTTGGCAAAGTCGGAATATCTTATTTGGACTACCACAGCCGGAAAAACAACGTTTAGAAAAACAAGTTTATCGGATACGTCAACAGGGGCCAACTCATCCTCTGTGGAAGTGGGTTTGTCATTAATTTTTTTTCTCGTTGCATATACATATACACGGACAGCAATTTTTAGCAAAATATGACTTAAATATACAAAGATACTGCCAAAAGTGGATGCCATACATGAATGAGTCTCGGATTCAATTTAGCGATCGCAAGTCTGAAATTGACCTTTACCAACTCCAAGAACTGTTAAACGTTTCTGCTTTCTGGGCAAAGGGACGCAGTATTGAAGATTTAGGTATAGCCATTACCAACAGTGAACCCGTGATTTCTGTGTCGGATAGCGCTAGACTCATTGGTTTTGCTAGAGCAACATCTGATGGCATATATCGCGCCACAATTTGGGATGTTGTAATTCATCCAGAGTATCAACATGGTGGGTTGGGAAGTAAGTTAGTAGAAACCATTTTGAGTCATCCCCAGATGAGGCGGGTTGAGCGCATTTACCTGATGACTACTCACCAGCAGGGTTTCTATGAAAAGATTGGTTTTCAAACCAACTCTAGCACTACAATGGTACTACACAACCTAACTAACCGCGCTTTTCTTACTACTACAGAAGTTCAGTTTCAGGAATTATTAGGGGGATAGAAATTTGTAGTCTGGTAATCTCCTGATGTGGTTCCTTCACAATGCTCGAAGGCAGGATTTCTAACTTTCCTCCCATGACTTCCACTAAAGTTTGATTGATTAATAGCCTCATTCCTGGGGAAAGAACAGCGTTCTTTGGGTCAATCTGGATATGCTGCCGATCGGATTCGATCAAATCAATCGGCTCGCTCCAGGGAAAAGCATGAGTTGGTACATCCAGCCAAATATTTACAAAATTATTTGTAGATATGGTGCTACTGGAAATACAGATGCTGCCTTCCTCCATTTGAGTAATGGCAGTGTCTATTAAACCGATCAATATTTGGCGGAGCCAGAGGTAATCTGCCAAAACATAAATATCTGGGTCGGCGGGTAACAATTGCAAGGGGAAATTGCGATTGGCCGCCAGCATATAAGTTAAGTTATGAACCTCTTCCAAAATTTGCGATAACTGTCTGGGCTGAATATCTAATTTATTAGTCCCGTGTTCTGTTCTAGCAACAGTGAGAATTTCATCCATCAACTTGAGCAACTTCAAGGTTCGCTCGTGAGCTTGAGCAATAAATTCTCGTTCTTCAGCTGGATCTTCACACAAATCTGACAAAATTAACTGATGCAAGCCAATCAAACCATTGAGAGGCGATCGCAATTCATGGGTAGTCCGCGCCAAAAAACCAGCCTTAAACTGGCTCATTTCCCTTGCCATTTGATATGCCAACTGCGTTTGCTGTAGCTGTTGCGATATTGTTGGTATATCCTCTTGCTCTAATGGCATTACAGGAGATGAGTTAGATGAAACCTTTGGCGATGCCTGCGACGGGCGTGGCCATCGCGCAAATAACCTATGAAAATTTATACCTAGCGCTAGTCCTGCTCCTAGATATATCCAGTTACTCCAATTCATAATTTGGCAATTATTAACTTGTTAATTGATCGCAACAACGCAAACTAAAGTTCCAGATTTCTCTGTTGTGAAAATCAGGAAAACAACATTATAACTACCTATATTTGGTTATCACTCGAAATATCTAACTTTATCGCACCTTGCCGTAAAATCTGCCAATTTATCCCTGTCCATTTCGCAACGGTGGAAGGTATACCCATCCCTGGTTCTTCTTGGTATTCTGTTGTTGCTAGAGTCAAAACTTGGGGAAACTGAACCTCTATTTCTGCGATCTTTTGCAAAGCCGGCTGTCCAGAAAAATTGGCGCTAGTGGTGGCAAGGGGGCCAGTTTGTGCCAAAATAGTTCGAGCGATCGCACTGTTTGGGACTCGAATGCCAATTGTTGTTGGATCGATGGGGTTCATAACTTTTGGTAAGTGTTGACTCGCTGGCAATACTAATGTCAACCCTCCTGGCCAATATTTATTAGCGACTTCTTGCCAAATTTTATACTCGTTCTCACTACCTTTGACATACAGCCATAAATCTTCAGCACTAGCAGCCATCAAAATCAAAGGTTTGTCTTGACTGCGTTGTTTCGCCGCAAAAATTAATGCTGCTTTTTCTGGTATCGCTGCAAGTGCAGGAACAGTATCCGTAGGAAAACTCACCAAAAAGCCAGCACGTGCGCCAACTATTAGGTCTTTGAGGGAAACTTGCGTCATCTTACTAAGTGAGTCGGCGAGAACAATTCAATATACCCCTCTTCTGTCACTCTCGGAAAACTTTTGCCATTTCTGAATTCTAGAGCTTTTGTATAGCAAGAGATTGCGCGATTATTTTCCAATAAAAAATACAAGACCAATTTTTGGCTAACAGTATAGCTTGTATTGATTGGTTCATAAGGCTTCTAGCGATCGCCCTCCCGGAAAGTGACAGAAGAGGGGTAATAGCGGAGATAATATCAATAACTGTATGTTCGCTCATTTGAAGATAGCAAAATAAATTAATGCCTTGAGCGAAAAGGAATAGGTGTATTTTATAACCCGACGGCATTACGGTTTAGGAATCAAGGGAGTCTAGAAAACAGTTAATTGATTCCGGTGCGGATATGGGGTAAATGGTAAAGATAAGTTCTTTTGTTATTGATGATATTCCAGTGATATTGGAATGGCTCAAACAGATGAAGATAGCAAAATTGAGAAAGAAAAACTCTAACTTTTATAAGCTAGGGCAAAGCGTTCAATTCCAGCTAAATCAGCGTGAATTTGAATATTGTGATAGCTACCTTGATTTTGCAAAAATTTTCTGACGGCATCCGCCTGTCCTGCCATCATCTCAATCAGCCACACGCCACCAGGTTGTAAATAACTAGGAGAGATTTCTATCAAATGGCGGATGCAATCTAAGCCATCACCACCACCATCCAAAGCTAGATGTGGTTCATGGTTAACTACTTCTGGTTGCAAGGTAGGTAAGGTACTGGTGGGTATGTAAGGCGGATTCGACACCATACCACTAAACTGACCTTTTAAGAATGCCAGTGGCTCCCACCAAGAACCTTGATAAAATTTAATCCGGTCAGCAAAACCCAATTTAGCAGTGTTGGTTCGGGCGATCGCCAAAGCTTCTAAACTGTAATCGACTGCATGAATCGTTGCTTTTGGCAAGACATCTGCTAATCCTAGTGCGATCGCCCCACTTCCAGTACCCAAATCCGCCCAATGTCCTGACACACCGTTAGCAGCTGCTAAAGCTAAATCAATTAAGCACTCTGTCTCTGGTCTGGGAATCAAAACTGCGCTTGACACCGCGATTTGAAAGTTACGCCAAGGTGTTACTCCGGCAATGTACTGCACTGGTAAGCGATCGCTCAATCGTCTCTGCCATAGCCGATCTAACTCTTCTAGAGGCAATTGCAGCTGAATTTGCGGCCAGTCTTTAAAAGATTCCAAACGCAGTGACAAGCGATCTAACCCAGCAACTTCTAAAAGCAGCCAATCTACTTCCGTTGGTGAGACATCAGTGGCGATCGCTGCTTGGATAGCTGCATTTCGCCACTGCCAAAGTTGTAAACCAGAAACTATCAGATGTTTCTCCCCCATACTTCAACCTTGGAGAGCATATCCGTTATTTTTTCGGCGCAGGTGACTGATTCGGCGCAAGCGATCGAATAAAACTGATGGACTCCCGCGATGGATACAGAACAATTTTATTTATACTAGGGTCGGTGCTGCTATTGAGAGCCTCCATAACACCATATAAATCCACTACCTGAATTTCAGTGTTGTCTGCTTCCTTTGGCACGGCTTTTTTGAATTGGTCTAACAGAGCCACTGCTTGCTCTTTTTCAAAAAAGAATGGGATGAACCGCTCGTTGCCTTTTGCAAGGGGAATGGTCAAATAGCTATTATCTTTCTTAAATTTAGGTACAAATAACGGAATACCATTGAATTGCTGCCCTTTTTTACCATTTTGATTCAGCATACTTGTTGCTGAAGCTACCTGTGCTTGCGTCGGGACTAAAGTATAAATTACAGAGTCTGATTTCTTTTTGCTTTCTTGGACTATTTTATAGTAGTCTGCCAAGGACAAAGGTCTGACCTGTAGCGTGCTTGCCAACTGGGGGTTTTCTTTTTTGAGCCGACTGTCAAGGAATTTTTGAGCGTCTTGCTTGCTAATAAAAAATCCCACTTGCGAGATCGTTTTGGATTCGTTTTTTCTCGAAAGAACTACGAATTCGCCTTTAGGATTGGTAAGGGTGAATACAGGTACTTCTTGGAGCTTTTTCACTATCTGATCTTGTGGCAATGCTACCGCCTCTAGATTGCCTATTACTGGTAGATTGCCTATTCCTGAAAGTCCCGTTAAAAATACACTCCCAGCTATACCCAATGTTGCGCCTAAGCGAATAAATGATTTCATGACTGCTCCTCGCATCAATAACCCAATTAAATTAAACAAATGGTTGGATTTGCACAGCACCAACTAGCTTTAGTTATATAGCAATCTATTTCAGTTGTAAAAAATTCATTGTGAGCGTTGAGGTTGAGTGTTAAGGGTCAACGGTCAGAATCCAATATTCTACAACTATTTAGGGTTGCTGTAGTATGGTTTTCACAAATAGACTGTGCAAAAGTTGGTTTTTATGGATTTCGCTTTGCTATTTACCACGAAATGCCGTAGATGCCTATTATATGTCTTGTCCGACAGTGAAAAGCTTTTCAGTCTCTCCGACCTTGGATATGATAAATGCCATTTTATCGGCTTTCTCTAATATCGGGTGACGCTATTACTAAATCAATCGTTCCATCTGCCCTTGCCTTAATATCTTCTCAAATCTGATAGAAAGCTCAGTATCACGAATATCTTACTACTTGAGGGCGAAATGCGTGTGTAACGGTTCAACAGCCAGACCAATACTCTAAAAGGCGATTTGTTCTTAACCGTAAAAATCTATAAATAAATCACACACTTTAGGAAGAAAAGCCTATCGAGTTCGCCTTAGCTATTAAATATATTATCTAAATCGGGATGACATATAAATAAATCACACACTTTAGGAAGAAAAGCCTATCGAGTTCGCCTTAGCTATTAAATATATTATCTAAATCGGGATGACATATAAATAAATCACACACTTTAGGAAGAAAAGCCTATCGAGTTCGCCTTAGCTATTAAATATATTATCTAAATCGGGATGACAGGATTTGAACCTGCGGCATCCTGCTCCCAAAGCAGGCGCGCTACCAAGCTGCGCTACATCCCGTTTCCACTCATCTACTTTTGGACTTTGGTTTTAATTTTCCATTAAAGCGAATCTCGCTTCACCAAAAGCATCAAATCTATAATATCACATCATACGGCTTATCCCTAATCTTTTTTCTGTTTTGCCAAGAATCAAGATAAATTACATTTTTACACTGACAAAGGTTTTTTGCCGACTTAGTTTTACAAGATATATATACACTTGCGCCTTCGTCGGCAGAAAAAAAGCAAAACCACATCAAAATAATAGATTGATTTTCACCATTTGACCTGATTTCCTTATGCAAATCGGGTTTTATTTTGATCGAGTGCTAGTGAGGATACCAGAACATGCCTTTAATGCCTTCTGGATCAGCCAGAAACCCCATAGTCCGGTAGAAATCTACAACATGGGGGTCGGCGAAGAGAGTGACATTACTAATTTCTTCACTTCTAAGTTTTTTCAGAACGTATTTCATTAGTGCCTTACCCAGTCCTTGACTTTGGAAGTCTGGGTGAACCACCACATCCCAAATAGTGGCATTAAACGCGTGATCTGAGGTAGCGCGGGCAAAACCAATGAGCCGCTTTTGGTTTCCTCTCACCTGCCACATTGAGGCGACAAGAAAACTATGCTCAATAGCTTTTTTCACTTTTCTTAGAGGACGACGCGACCAACCAACTGCATCACAGAGTTCTTCTAGCTCATACAGGTCAATATCTCGCTCCGTACTGAAGACGATGCGAGTTTCCTTTGAAGAAGCTTCGCTAATGCTGGTGGGGTTGGAGTTGCCCGCAGCATCAACACGTTCTTCAAAGGGGTTTGTCCTAGTTGTCGCTACAGATTCAGGAGTACTAAACCAAGTTTTCCAAAAACCCATGCCACCGTGGTTCGGGTAGTATAACTAAATCGGTTTCCACTCTCAGGAGTGTTGATTCATGTTTAACATAGCTATCTCCATTTACTATCCCTTACACTCAAAGTTTTTCGGTTGTTTTCGGGATTTCCAATGGTAACAGCTAGTTAGAGCGTGTTTCACACCAATCATTTTCAACTTTAGCATTTTGTTGTAAAGGCTAGGAGAAATTCACCAAAAGGGTAAGGATATAAACTAATTCAAAATTCCAGATCGCATCCTGTTCAGTTCGCCCTGCTTACTTGCTAATGCAATTGGACACCGAAGTTATGATTGTCAGAAGCCTCTCCTTCAAATTAAAAATTTAATATGGAAAAACCAAATCCTGGCAATTGCTCGTATAGAGCTTAAATGCACGTTAGCTTAGGAGTGAATTGTATACAAGAAATTGAGTATTTGGGAAAATTCTTCCCCAGTCCCTAATCCCCAGTCCCAACACCCAACACCCAGGTGACGAAAGCAAGCGAGTCTTACCCTTAACAATGGCTTCTGGTTTAAAATCTTCAACACTGGAACTCCTAAAGCGCTTTAATCGAGCGTTTCCCCAGTTTTATGAGCAATTTGTCAGCAGTGAGATTCAACTGCAAAATTTACGGTTAGCCTACCGTCTCTATAAAACTAGACGCGCTGTTATTGAACTGAAACCGGAAGGTAGTAAAAGTGCTTTGCATTTTGCTTACCGCAACCAATCTTTTCTCCTCAGCGATATTTTTGGTGTACTAGCAGCTTATGGGTTGACTATTCACGGTCTGAGTCTATACGGTCAGATCCGTCCGCCGATGTTAGTTTTTATCAAATTATTGGTATCTCGTGGTAGTAAAGCCTTAACCGAGAAAACCGCAGAAAATGTCTGTCGCGCCATTCGCGAGGCTTTAGGAGGTCGGTTTGAGGTAGAAGAGATGCTGGCAGTAGAATTTAATCTTGATACTGGCTTAGAGCAGGTACAAACTGAGTTCTATGTCGATCCGGTCTTTCATCTCCCTGCCCTAGTAATTGAAGCCGATAATCAACCAGGATTATTCTACAAAGTGATGTATGCCATCTGGCAAGAAGACCTGCTGGTAGTCAATGCCAATTTATTGGTTTGGCGCGGGCGTACACGGCTAATTCTCTACTTGTTGGGGCCAAATGAAAGCCTTATTCCTGAATATCTCGGTCACAAAATTGCCGAAGGTGTGCGACAGAGGTTGCTGGGGAAATGAGAAAGTGAGGAGTTATCAGTTAAAAATTAACAATTCCTAACTCCTCACTCCTAACTCTCTTTCTATTCCGTATTTAGTCGCACTCGCCCTTCGGGTTACGATAGAAATATGGCAACTATCGAAATCTTGGGCGTTCCACACGCATACGAGCTAACGGCTCCCACTTCTTCCTGCCCCCATGCTTTAGTATTTATTCACGGTTGGCTTAATAGCCGTGGATATTGGCAACCTGTGATTTCCCGCCTGTCAGATGATTTGCAGTGCCTTTCTTATGATTTGCGGGGTTTTGGTGAATCCCAGTCCCAGGTAAAAACCGATTTTAGTGGGGCCCAAACTTCTCTGAGTCTGATGCCTATTTTTAGTAGTGGGCTTGGCTCGCCAATCAATTCTCTTTATACTCCTGTTGCCTATGCTCAGGATTTAGCCATTCTCCTAAAACAACTGAATATTACCAGTGCTTGGCTAATTGGTCACTCATTGGGAGGTACGATCGCTCTTTGGGGAGCAGATCGAATGCCTGAATGTGTTAAGGGAGTTATCTGTATCAACGCTGGCGGTGGTATTTACCTCAAAGAAGCCTTTGAGCAGTTTCGCTCGGCGGGTCAGAAATTCTTGCAAGTCCGCCCGCGTTGGCTATCCCAAGTGCCTTTGATTGATTTGCTGTTTACTAGAGCCAGTGTACTTCGTCCTTTAGACCGTCATTGGGCACGTCAGAGGTTAATTGATTTCGTTCTGGCTGACCCGGAAGCAGCGTTAGGAACTCTGTTAGATTCCACAACTGAGGAAGAAATCAATCGTTTACCTGAGCTAGTATCTCAACTGAAGCAGCCAGTTTATTTTTTGGCTGGTGCGGAAGATAAGGTTATGGAACCCAAGTATGTGCGCCATTTAGCTAGCTTTCACAGGCTGTTTCAATACTGTGGTGACAATGTTCTGGAAATTCCTCATTGCGGACATCTAGCGATGTTGGAACAGCCGGATGAAGTAGCCGCTCGAATTCGGTCAATAGTCATTAGTCAATAGTCATTAGTCATTAGTCATTAGTCATTAGTCATTAGTCATTAGTCATTAGTCATTAGTCATTAGTCATTAGTCATNTGGTTATTCACAAATTACAAAGGACAAATGACAAATGACTAATGACTACTCAAAAGAGTGATACAACTTCATCACTTGGGTCAGTGCTAACCTGGACTCAACGCCTAGTGTGAGGGGTGATGTATGACCACGGGATAGATGATCTGCGGCGGCACAGCCGATCATGGCGGCGTTATCGGTACAGAATTTTAGAGGTGGGAATAGGACGCGGAGGTTATGTTGAACGGCTGCGGCTTGGAGATTTTTTCTTAATCCGCTATTAGCTGCTACACCGCCACCAATAGCAATTGTATCTAGACCATAGTCTAAAGCACAGGCGATCGCTCTTTTGGTTAGCGATCGCGCTACGGTTTCTTGAAAGCTAGCTGCTACATCTGCTACTGGCACTTGTCTACCATCTTTTTCTAATTGCTGCACTAAACGCAATACAGCCGTTTTTAACCCACTAAAACTCGCATCATAACGATGAAACCCGCCGCCCGGTAAAGAAACTTTTCCTTCTGGTAAGGCAAAGGCTTGGGGATTTCCCTGCTGTGCCAACTTGTCAATTACTGGCCCACCCGGATAACCCAGCTTTAATAATCGCGCCACTTTATCAAAGGCTTCACCTGCCGCATCATCACGGGTTTGTCCTAGTGTTTCGTAACTACCACAATCTTTGACAAAAATCAAGCTTGTATGTCCGCCAGAAACTAATAAACTCAAGAAGGGGGGATTTAAACTTGATTCGCTCAAGTAAGTTGCATAAATGTGACCTTCCAGGTGATGAACTCCCAAAAATGGCTTGTTGTGTACCATCGCTAGGGTTTTAGCAGCAGTTAACCCGACTAACAGCGCTCCTACAAGTCCAGGGGCACAAGTGGCGGCGATTGCGTCAATTTTTCCCCAGTCTAGCTGGGCTTGCTCTAGGGCTTGTGCGATCGCAACATTTATCGTTTCCAAGTGCTGGCGAGACGCGACTTCCGGCACTACCCCGCCATACTGTTGATGAACTGGAATTTGCGACGCTACAATACTGCTGCAAACTTTACGATTCTTAACAATTGCGACGGCAGTTTCGTCACAACTGGTTTCTATTGCTAAAACGGTTGTCATTGAGGTAATCAGTACTGAGTCTGGAGTCCTGAGTAATAAAGAGAAAATCTTGCTTCTTTACTACCCTACAACACCAATTCTTATACTCAGCACTCAAGACTTGCTACTCCATTTTGGTTGAGAAGCTTTAACTTTTATTTACTTAAACTTTACTCGGTTCCCACCCAAGAGTATGATGACTTCCTAGTTATGCAAATAAACAACTGTACAAGCCGCTTCGTTTTGTACAAAGAACTTCTTGTTTTGTAATAAAAGGAAACAACTCTATGCGACGATTGTTTGCTTTGATGTTAGCGATTTGTCTTTGGTTCAATTTCGCCTCCCCAGCACAAGCTTTAGGGGCTAATTTGACACCGTGCAAGGACAATCCCGCTTTTCAAGAGCTAGCAGCTAATGCCCGTAATACAACTGCCGACCCCGAATCTGGGAAAAAGCGGTTTGAGCGTTATTCTCAGGCGCTGTGCGGTCCTGAAGGCTACCCCCACTTGATTGTTGATGGTCGTCTAGATCGGGCTGGTGACTTTTTGATCCCCAGCATTCTGTTTTTATATATTGCTGGCTGGATTGGCTGGGTAGGTCGTGCCTATCTACAAGCGATCAAAAAGGAATCTGACACTGAACTCAAAGAAATCCAAATCGATCTTGGTTTGGCACTACCAATCATCGCTACAGGTTTTGCTTGGCCAGCTGCTGCTGTTCAAGAATTACTCTCTGGCAAATTAGCAGCTAAAGACTCAGAAATCCCTATTTCTCCACGCTAAATCAGCTTAATTAATTCACTTCGTTTTGGAGACTAAATTCATGGCAGCCAAAGGCGATCAATCAGCTTATTTGATCAAATTTATTTCCACAGCACCTGTGGCAGCTACCATCTGGCTGACAATCACAGCAGGTATCTTGATTGAATTCAACCGCTTTTTCCCCGACTTACTTTTCCACCCACTACCATAAGTGGAAAATGGAATTTAGCACAGTTGAATTTCTTGTGTTTTGCCTAGAATTATGTAGTAGATGTATTCAGCTTAGTTAGCCAGAATTATCACCAAAATAGGCAGCACAAAGAGTTTTTTGAAACTCGCGATCCTGTTTACAGTTCGCGAGTTTCACGCTTTTAAAACTAGCTAAATTAATTTTTCTAAACTTCTTAGCCAAAAGACATCTTTAGCTACAATTATTATTAATATAAAAATGCCACCATTTTAAATTTAGAGGCGAACATAAAATATGGCACAAGCTGTAGATGCATCAAAGAATCTCCCCAGCGATCCCAGAAATAGGGAAGTTGTTTTCCCTGCATTTCGCGATCCGCAATTGGGCAACCTAGAAACCCCAATTAATTCTTCTCCCTTGGTCAAGTGGTTCATTAATAACTTACCTGCCTATCGCCCAGGTTTGTCTCCTGCTAGACGCGGTTTAGAAGTTGGACAGGCTCATGGTTACTTGCTATTTGGCCCCTTCGCCAAATTGGGCCCGCTGCGGGATACAGCTAACGCTAACTTGGCTGGTTTACTAGGAGCTATCGGCTTGGTGGTTTTGCTCACCGCTTGTCTATCCTTGTATTCCAATAGCAATCCCGACAAAGCACTTTCTAGCGTTACCGTACCCAATCCCCCGGTAGATGCTTTTAACTCTAAAGAAAGCTGGAACAACTTTGCCAGTTCTTTCTTAATTGGTGGTATTGGTGGTGCAGTAGTTGCTTACTTTTTGACTAGTAACCTTGGACTAATTCAAGGTTTATTTGGTTAATTGAGAAATTAAGAGTTAGGAGTTAGAAGTTAGGAGTTAAATTTCATAACTTCTAACTTTTAACTCCTAATTAACTCTTAGCTTATTTAAACAAAACCGTTTCAATGTCATTTAAAGCAGTTTCAAAATCGTCGTTAACGATTTGAATATCAAATTCATCTGCTGCTTGAATCTCTTCTTGGGCGCGGAGTAGACGACGTGCGATAGCTTCTTCAGAGTCTTGGGCACGAGAACGTATTCGTTTCTCCAATTCATCAAAAGAAGGCGGTAAAATAAAAATGCTTAGGGCACTGGGGAAGGAAGTACGAACTTGTCTTGCACCTTCTAATTCAATTTCTAGCACTACCAACTTACCAGAATGAATTTGGTTAAGTACAGCTTCGCGGGGAGTGCCGTAATAGTTACCAGCAAATTCTGCCCATTCTAAAAATTCACCTTCAGCCACTAATTGTTCAAACTTACTACGGCTGACAAAGTAATAATTTTTGCCATCTATTTCCCCTGGACGGGGAGAACGAGTTGTTGCAGATACTGAAAAATAAAGTTCTGGGTGACGTTGTAGGAGCGATCGCATTAAAGTACCTTTACCAACCCCACTGGGGCCAGTTAAAACAATCAACCTACCTAAATATAAGCATTCTTCGGTGGTAACACTACTCTGGATGGGTAAAACTGGCATTATCCCCTCAACCTGTGAATCATCAATACATATTATTCATTAGTCTTGTGTTCCCGGCCAAGTCCGCTAGTACACTAAAAAGTTTGTAGCAAGGGCGACAGAAAACTTATCTAATTCACATAGTACTGCCGATCCGGTGCAAAGAAGAGTAGGAATAATCCACTGCTAATTATCTACAGTTTGATGATCGCGGGAAATTACAAAGCGATTCGCTACCGTTTCTGGCTGAATCGCCGACAGAATTACGTGGCTGGAATCGGTGATAATTACGGCCCTAGTCCGACGACCGTAAGTTGCATCAATCAGTTGACCTCTGTCCCGTGCATCAGTAATAATCCGCTTAATTGGGGCAGACTCTGGACTGACAATGGCAACTACTCGGTTAGCAGACACAATGTTACCAAAGCCGATGTTGATTAATTGGATCTCCATAAAAAAACTCACGCCAAAGGCGGTTTGAGAAGTTTGAAATAAACTTATTTCTATGTTATCGCCAAAGAACGGGAGTTACAACGCTTAAATTCAAGCCAGCCTTCGTTTTTAAATAATGCCTGCTTTTTTTAGCTGATAAACAGCTAAATTTCGGGAAAATCTTCCCAAAGACATAGACGCAATTTCACTGATACCAGCTAGTTGGATGATGTACATTTATTTTGTTTGCAATAAGTATTTGACTCAGAAATTGATGGAGAGCAAAATCGACTTTTTCCAGAAGTTAGGAAAAGAAAAAAAGTAATAAAAGTAGCTTTCCCCCTCTTGGAAAAGCTACTTTTATCGCTTTTCGTTTGTATACAATAGACTCTGCTCTCCCCTAAAAGGCTACGGTGTACAGACAAGTATTGCCGCAGCCAGATATTTTAAATCTCGCACTGTGCTTCCATCCCACCTTGGAATGAATTCTGAGTCTTATAGTTGAAGCCCACGCTTAGGAATGCGGATTAAATAAAGTGCAATTTTTGACAAACGGACATATCAGCAGATTTAAGCCAATTCTTGATGAACTGTTACCCAAGCTTAATGGTTATCTAAAATCCAGATGGAATAGGGAGTAGGAACTTAATTCTTTCCCCATTCCCCATTACTGATATCCCTTCCAAGGGGTAACTTCCAGCGTACTGTTAGGTTTAAATATCACTTGGAAGTGGGCGAGAGGTTCTTTATCATTAGGAGGTGCTACATTGGAGCCGTAGACATCGTTAAACATCTTCGGAAGGGGTGTTTCTCGGAAATAGTCAAAGGCGACTTGGTTAAGTGGTTCATAATCGGCAATTACACCATCTTTATTGACTGCCACTCGATATTTCAAATCTCGTGTAAAGGTGTGAGTACCACTCCAAGTTTGGCGAACTGTATTATAAAGTTTTTGGTTTAAACTTTTGACTATATTAGAGTCAGTAATTTTTGCACCCACTACCTCTGGTGTTCTAGCATATCCCCGCCAAGGACTCACTTCTAGCACACCTCTTGTAGTAAATACTACTCGGAATTGGGCAATAGGTTCCTTGGAAATGGGAGGGCGGCTAGCTGGATTATAAAGTACATTAGGCAGAGGAGTTTGACTCACTCCCAGATTCGCCTCTTTATTTACCGCTTTATAACCAACGATCGCACCATCCGCAGCTACACCTAGACGATAAATTAATTCCTCCTTCAATCCTGAACGATTAGTCCAAGCTGGATGAATTTGGTTGTACACTTGACGATTCAATGCCCGCAGTTGGGATGGATCGGTAATTTCTGGAACTGTATTTAAAAGTGCTTCTAAATCTTGAACTGCCGGCTTTGTATTAGCCGTGGACGTTGGTGTGGGTGTTGCAACCGCGATAGGCGTTGCGGCCTCTGATGCTGGGGGAGTGATATTGTTTGTTGTAGGGCTACTTTGCTTTTCTGGTTGGGGTTGTGGTGGACGTATTTGGGGAGGTGGAATCAAGTTAAAGGCGATCGCTGCTACTGCTAAACTTGACACACCCACAGCAGCAGGAACAGCCTGTCTAATCAAAGCTTGACTAGCACCGCCATAGCGTCTGGTAACTGGTTGTAGTTCTAGGGAAAGTTCAGGTAAAGTTTGGCTATCAGCAAAAAACTGATCCACTGCTTCCACTAAATCAAACAACTGTACTGTATTCAAATCTATTTCAATAGGTGGACGTTTGGAATTATTAGAGTGAGACTCGAACCCCTCTGGAGCGCCTTCGGAATGGATAATTAGCCTGTGTCGATTGCCGTCAACTTTCCGAAACTCTACTAGCTCCGATTCCTGATTGTGTGCTTGGGGATTGGGTACACTACTTAAAAATTCTTGGGCATAGCCACTAACAGCCCTCACTAAACTTTCAAAAAATTCTCGCCCTCCCGTTAGAGGCTGATTATAACCAGATAAATAGCATTCTGCATTTACCAATATTGATAATTCTGGGCGCATTTCCTGGAAGTGTGCAGCCCTAGTGACATCACTTAACCCTTCTAAAAGTAGTGTACAATTAGGTAGGCTGTACTTACGTTGAATATTCATTCCACTTCACCGTCAAAAAGACTAATCCAAAACCTCTGCATTCCAGCTGTACCAGTACAAAATAGTAATTGTCCTAACAAATTTATAGCAAGCTCATCTAATTTTTCATCAGAAGTCAATGCTAGTACACCTGAGCGCCGAGCATTCATCCGGCTCTTAAAATGCGCTCTAAACCGCTCTAGGTAATTAGATAGACGCAAATTCTGTTCTAATGGAATCTGCTTTTCTTCCATTTGTTGACATATCATTAATAACTGGCGGATGACAACAGTTAAACGCCGCGCTATGTAGCAAGCAATGACTACTAGAGCTTTTGCTTCCATGATAGTTAAGGGACGGCGCATGTGCGCTCTCCGTAGCGGGTTAGAGCTACGCATCCGCCATAAATTTACTCTGTCTTTAACAATTCCTTTTAGATCCAACTCTTGAGCAAAACTCAAGATTGCTTCCGAACCACCAAGCTCTAAAGCTTCAATTGCCAATAAAATCAGGTCAATTTGCAACCGCGTTCTCCGAGGACACGTTTTGGAAGCGATCGCAGGATCTGGCAAAGTGTCCAGAATCGTCGGCAGTGAATCTTGAGTTGGACTGTTGAACGGCGTTAAACTTGCTGAGACATTCATTATATAAAATACCTTGTGCGGTTCCAACAGACTAGATAAAACAAATTTAAGATCGATAGCCAAGACTTGAACGTTAGACTTGTAGTAGTAGCATGACTACCTGATATATACATTACTCAACTCTTTCTACTCACAGTTTTCCCTATATTGAAATCAAACTTTTAAAAACATAAATAAATTCACCTCATTTCTTAGTGCAATACCCTTTCTAGCTTGGTTTAGATTCTAATTATCGTCAATAAAGGGTGAAGCTTCAGCCCCGACCCCAGCGTATGACATTATAGTGTACGATTTTTCAGGTATCTGAAAATTGGGGATTAGGGACTGGGGACTGGGATAGCTAGGAATTTAAATTCATAACTCCTCACTCTCCACTCCTAACTTTTTCTAATCCCCATTCCCCTTTCCCCATCGCCCTTCTTATGGATTTAAAGTCTCTCGTTCGTGACATCCCAGATTTTCCCAAACCCGGAATTTTATTTCGGGATATTACTACATTACTGCGCGATCCAGAGGGATTGCGGTATACTGTTGACTTTTTAACACAAAAATGCAATGAAGCTGAAATAAAGCCAGATTATGTAATTGGTATAGAGTCAAGGGGATTTATTTTTGGCTCACCTCTGGCTTATCAATTAGGGGCTGGTTTTATTCCCGTCCGCAAAAGAGGTAAGTTACCAGCAGCAGTTCACTCAATTGAATACGATCTAGAATATGGTACTGACTGCCTAGAAATTCATCAAGATGCTTTACACCAAGGTAGCCGAGTTTTGATTGTGGACGATTTGATTGCCACTGGTGGAACTGCGAGTGCAACAGCAAAGTTAGTACAGAAGATTGGCTGCGAATTAGTAGGATTTGGGTTTATTATCGAGCTACGGGATTTAGAAGGGCGTAAATATCTGCCGGACGTGCCGATTATCTCTCTAATTGAATATTAGTTATTTGTCATTGGTCATTAGTCGTTGGTCATTAGCAAAGGACAAATAACAAATAACAAAGGACAAAGGACAAATGACATCTACGAGAATTTCCTTGGAGACAGGTCGGGATTGGCTAATCAGGCTAGTCACGAGCGAAACTTTTATTTATGTGGCAAAGCGGGTATTGCAGGCACTACTGACTTTGTTTTTGGCATCAGCGTTGTCGTTTTTCATTATTCAACTCGCTCCAGGGGATTATGTAGATACGCTGCGGCAAAACCCGAAAATATCTCCAGAAAGAATTGAGGAAATTAAGCGGCAGTTTGGTCTGGATAAGTCTTGGCCAGAGCAGTTTTGGCTATGGATATGGCGAATCTTGACAAAAGGGGATTTTGGCACGAGTTTTATTTATCAACGTTCAGTGGCATCACTTTTGTGGGAACGCGTACCAGCGACTTTGCTATTAGCGATCGCATCTTTAATTGTCACATGGGCGATCGCCATCCCTCTAGGGATTTTTGCTGCTGTTAACCAAAATAAGCTTTCAGACCGGCTTTTACAGGTGATTAGCTACGCCGGACAAGGCTTTCCCAGTTTCATTACCGCTTTAGCACTGCTGGTTTTAGCCCAAATCACCTCACCCTTATTCCCTGTGGGTAGCATGACTAGCATCAATCACTCAGAATTAACGTGGTTTGGCAAAATTTTAGATGTCGGCTGGCACATGATTTTACCTACGATCGCCCTCTCAATTACTAGTTTTGCTGGTTTACAACGCATCACTCGCGGCGAATTATTGGATGTTCTGCGT
The DNA here is from genome assembly GCF_002245975.1 of Nostoc sp. 'Peltigera membranacea cyanobiont' 213. Taxonomy (NCBI): domain Bacteria; kingdom Bacillati; phylum Cyanobacteriota; class Cyanophyceae; order Nostocales; family Nostocaceae; genus Nostoc; species Nostoc sp. 'Peltigera membranacea cyanobiont' 213. The sequence goes on from NZ_NOLI01000009.1 coordinate 49,938, forward strand.
CAAGATTATATCCAAACGGCTCGTGCCAAAGGTCTGCCAGAAAACCGCGTTATCTACGTTCATGCTCTCCGTAACGCTGTAAATCCCTTGATTACCTTATTGGGTTTTGAATTAGCTGGTTTATTAAACGGTGCTTTCATTGCCGAATTTTTCTTCAACTGGCCCGGTTTAGGCAGGTTGACTTTACAGGCTTTACAGGCTCAAGATTTATATTTGTTAATGGCAAGCTTGGTAATGGGCGCAGTCTTGCTGATTGCTGGTAATTTAATTGCCGATTTAATGTTAAAAGCCGCCGATCCTCGCATTCGCCTAGAAAATCTCAATTAGTCATTGGTTAAACTTCATCTCCATGCTGTCCGAAGTCTATTATTTGGTGCGTTCAAAAACTGACGGTAATTATCTCGTAGCTCGTCCTGACACCGAAACATCAGGTTATTTATTGCTGTTTCAGGAAAACTTTGATGCCCTTAGCTACCTCAATACCCATGCGGCAGAATTGGCAAATCGCTTTACTGTGGAATCTATTGCGCGTACACAGTTGGGAAACTTGCTCAAACGTTGGGGCTTTAGCGGTGTGGGTATTGTGACTGACCCGTTATTGCCCAAAGTTGAGTTTTTGCAGCACAATTAAGCTGTACTTTCTATTTGTTAATTGGATATCGGTGATAAATGTTGGGTTTCGTTTCTCAATTGGCGAGGGGAGCGATCGCATTAATTATTTCCAATACTTCCATCCCACATGATGGTGCGATCAAGAATAGCATCATTGACATGACCATCAGTACTACCCGTCAAGTTAGCGTAGCTGAGGTTAGCCCCATCAAAAATGGCAGCTTCCAATTTGGCGTAGGATAGATCAGCCCCAATCAACAGAGCGTTCTCCAGAGAGGCGCTATACAGGTCAGCCCTATTTAGGTCAGCACCACTGAGATTAGCCCCACTCAGATCGGCACTCAGATGACTATTACTGAGATTAGCCTGTCTGAGATCAGTATTAATCATTTCAGTAGCCTCGAAGTGAGTACCTACCAAACAAGCCCCAGAGAGGTTGGCATCCATTAGGTTTGCACCATCCAAGTAAGCTCTACTCAGATTAATACCCCGCAAGTCGGTTCTACTCAAGTTAGCGTTACTCAAATCAACTCTAGTAAAATCTCTATCTCCATTAGCATAACGCCTGAGCAATTCCTCGGCATCCATACCTCAATTCCGCATTCATTAATTAATACATTCTAAAGATAGCGTCCTTTTCGTCAGAGTCATGTTTTCTCTGAGAAGGAAAATCGGAAGATCCTACTGAAAAGCGATCGCGTGCTAATTTGTTAGGTAAATAATTGTGCGATCGCGCAAGTAAAATCAGGCAATATGGGTGAATTTAACTCATCACTATTGAACAACGTAGCAACTAATTTTAAAGTTGCTTTTTCACGCCGATAAACTTCCACCTGTTGGTTGCGCCAATCCACAATCCAATATTCCCTAACACCTCTTGCTGAGTAAAGCTTTAGTTTAAATTCCCTGTCCCGCTTTTCGTTCTCAATACCAGCAGACAGTACTTCTATTACCAGTTCTGGCGCACCAGTCAAATGCCCCGCCTCGTCTAAAATCAAGGGCAACCTCTCATTGCTAGCCCAGACAACATCAGGAATTACATTATCATTATCCCCAAAAATTATGCCTGGAGCAGTCACAACTTCTCCCAAACCAGTAGTCTGTGACCAAGTATCCAAGGAAGTACTAATTCTGACACAAGTTTTTTGATGATTCCAGTGAGGCGCTCTGGTCACAAACAATTCTCCGTCAATAATTTCATAGCGATTCCCGTTATCTGGAAACAACTCTAAATCGGCGGTAGTCCAGCGTACTCTTTCAGATATCGGCTGGTTCATAAACTATCTTTATTAAGGATTTACTTATTTTAGCCTGAGTGAAAATGGGGCATTAGTTAGGAGTTAGGAATTATTCACGCCTTTCTCCTCCTAACTCCCTCATCTCCCTAATGCTCCCAGCGTCTACACCACTACCTTTTCTAAACTCAACTTAGAACGCTTCACTGGCTCAGGAATCGCTACGGGATAATCTCCAGTAAAGCAAGCAGAGCAGAAACTATTGGTGTCTTCTCGTGTCGCTTCTAGCATTCCTTCCCAACTCAGATAGGCGAGACTGTCCACTTCCAGTTGCTTGGCGATTTCCGCTACTGTCTTGGTAGCAGCAATCAACTGATCCTGAGAATCGGTGTCGATGCCGTAGAAGCAAGGATGAGTTACTGGCGGAGAGGAAATTCGCATGTGTACTTCCACTGCACCCGCTTCACGCAAGGTTTTAACTAGTTTCCGGCTGGTAGTACCGCGAACAATGGAGTCATCTACAATAATTACTCGTTTGCCCGCCAGTACATCTTTAAGCGGGTTAAGTTTCATGCGGATACCTGACTCGCGCATGGTTTGGGTTGGCTGAATAAAGGTTCGTCCAACATAGCGATTTTTAATCAGTCCTTCGGCGTAAGCTACACCAGAAGCTTGGGAAAATCCGATCGCAGCAGGGATACCAGAATCAGGAACACCAAAGACTATATCGGCATCGACACAAGATTCTTTAGCTAGTTGGTGTCCTAACCGCATCCGATAGCTGTACAAACTTTCGTTGTGCATGATGCTATCAGGACGGGCAAAGTAAATCATCTCAAAAATACACAATTTCCTTTGGGGCTGTTGACTCCAATGATAGGAAGCCAAACCTTCTTCAGTAATCCAAACTAATTCGCCTGGTTCTACATCTCGCAGGTATTCGGCTCCAATGATGTCTAAACCACAAGTTTCGGATGCCAAAACGTAACGAACTGGATTACCCGCTAAAGTCCCAATTACCAGGGGACGAATACCATTGGTGTCACGGACACCCATAACTCCGTTAGGAGTGCCAATAACTAAACTAAAGGCTCCTTGGCAACGGTGAAATGCCTGAATTGAACCTTCTAGCCAATCTGCACCAGCGTTGACGGCTTCTGCGATCGCAAAAGCAATCATTTCTGAGTCTGTTGTGGTAACTAAGTTGTATTTTTTCTCAAGCAACTCTTGACGCAGTTGCACTGTATTGACTAAATTACCATTGTGTGCAAGAGCTAAAGAACCTAAGCGAGTTTCCAGAACTGCGGGTTGGGCATTAACTTTGCGGCTAGAACCTGTGGTGGAATAACGAGTGTGGCCAACAGCAAGGCTACCAGGTAATTGATCCAAAACGGATTCATTGAAGACTTGAGACACTAAGCCCATATCTTTGTGGAGATGGACTTGTGTTCCCTCAAAAGTGGCAATCCCAGCTGATTCTTGACCCCGATGCTGGAGGGCGTACAATCCAAAGTAGGTCAGTTTAGCAACATTTTCTCCTGGTGCGTAGATGCCAAAAACACCACAAGCTTCTTCTGGCTTGTCAGGCTGATTTTCATGACTATTAATTGGGTTGTTGGTAGGGTCGGGGTATTCATCCGAAGTGACAGAATGAATAGAGGTCATGCTAGCTTTGCTCCTGGTGGGGGGTCAAGTCAAAATAATTCGTAATTGATAATTCGTAATGATTAGCACATGATTGTAGGGATTTAGTATTGCTAAACCCTTACGGGGCTTGAAATCATGATGCTACAAGCTTTAGTGTTTCCATTGACTAATCAAGGGGCTTGTATGCTTCAATTACGAATTACGAATTAATAATTATTTAGTCACTGGGATAATGTCGATGGATAGTTGTGGATTTCTTAATAAATCTTTAACCATCTATTAAAACAGTAGCGTAATTCTGCTCAGGGACGTTAATAGTTCTGAGTGAAGTCTAAATAGTCAAGACTCAGAAATAGTGGTGTGGTTGCCGAGCCGCCTAGCGATCGCGTGGGAATAGCGATCGCTCATATCTTCGATATTAACTTTGATTAAGACCTGATTATCAGTGGTGAAAACCCCCAAACCCGTCTCAAAATTGCCAACTGTACCTAGTATTTGCCACTGTTGACTGAGATGTTCCTGTAAGTATGATTCCCACATTCCTTGCTGTGCCGATGTTACAGAAACTATAATTCTGGCACCACCTTCGGCAAACAGCACCTCATCGACACGGTTCTGCGTTGGTGCTATTTCTAAATTGATTTCAGCACCAAGGTTGCCAGCAATACAACATTCGGCAAGTGCGATCGCCACTCCCCCTTCAGCAGAATCATGGGCTGAACGTATCCAACCATTACGAATTCCTTCCCGACAAACTTTCTGCACCCGCCGTTCCAAGTCAAAATCTACTTGTGGCGGTTTTCCGGCAACAGTGCCGTGGATAGTGGCTAAATACTCAGATGCACCCAAACTGATTTTGGATGCCAGAGGCAATCCCAGAAGATAAATCACATCGCCGGATGCTTGCCAACCTTGTCCACAAATTTTGGTGATATCGGGAATCAAACCCACCATACCTACTACAGGAGTCGGATAAATAGGTTGTGGAATGCCTTGAGAATCGAGGGTTTCATTGTATAAAGAAACATTTCCGCCTGTGACTGGTGTTGCCAATTCCCGACAACCTTCTGCCAAACCGCGACAAGCTTCTGCCAATTGCCAATAACCAATCGGTTTTTCTGGAGAACCAAAATTTAAGTTATCCGTCACCGCCAGAGGTTCTGCACCCACACAGCTAAGATTGCGTGCAGCTTCCGCCACCACTGCCTTAGCTCCCTCGTAGGGATCGAGATAAACATAACGAGGATTGCAATCTACTGTTGCCGCCACCCCTAATTTTAGATTTGGGATTTTAGATTTTAGATTGGGGATTTCTTCCAGGGGGCGCAACCGGATAACAGCCGCATCTGCACCACCTGGTAGTATGACTGTATTATTCTGTACTTGATGGTCATACTGACGATACACCCAGTTTTTAGATGCGATCGTGGGTGTATCGAGCAAAGTTAACAGAATATCATTCCAACTTTGCAAGCCTCCTTGTAGTTCTATTCCAGCAGTTATGCAAGCAGGTAGGAAATCAGGAGTCCATTCCCAAGCTTGACGGGCATATTCTGGCGGTTCTGCCAACAATTCCCGGTTATATAGTGGGGTATTTTCTGCCAAAGCCTCGGCGGGAATTTCTGCTGCTATTTCACCCTGAAAAAGAATTCGTACAATGGGTTCAGCGATAACAGTACCAGCAACAACTGCTTGAAGTCCCCAACGGTGAAAAATATCGATTAATTCTTGCTCGCGCCCCTTATGGGCAACGAATAACATTCGTTCTTGAGATTCCGAAAGCAGATATTCATAAGGAACCATCCCTGTTTCTCTTGCGGGAATCTTATCTAAATCTAGTTCAATTCCCACACCGCCTTTTGCCGCCATTTCTGAGGTAGAACATGTGATACCAGCTGCTCCCATATCTTGGGCAGCGACAACTGCACCTGTCTTAAACGCCTCCAGACAAGCTTCAATTAACGACTTTTCCAAAAATGGATCGCCCACTTGCACAGCCGGGCGATCGTCTATTGATTGGTCGCTCAATTCTGCACTGGCAAAACTCGCGCCTCCCATACCATCGCGTCCGGTAGTGGAACCAACGTATAGCACGGGGTTTCCTAAGCCAGATGCCCCAGATTTGACAATTTCTGATGTTTCCATCAACCCTAGTGCCATGACATTCACCAGGGGATTACCAGAATAGGCCGAGTCAAAGTAAACTTCGCCGCCAATGGTGGGTACACCAACGCAATTTCCATAATGTGAAATCCCCGCCACTACCCCTTGGAATAGCCTTTGAGTTTTGGCATCTTCTAAGGAACCAAAGCGCAGTGAGTTTAATAGAGCAATGGGACGCGCACCCATTGTAAATATATCTCTGAGAATGCCGCCTACTCCCGTTGCTGCACCTTGAAATGGTTCTACAGCTGATGGGTGGTTGTGAGATTCAATCTTAAAAGCTAGTTGAAGTCCGTCACCCAAATCTACAACACCAGCGTTTTCACCGGGGCCCACGAGGATGCGGGGCCCCTCAGTAGGAAATTGTTTGAGTAGAGGTCGAGAATTTTTGTAACAGCAATGCTCTGACCACATTACCCCAAACATTCCTAGTTCAGCTTTGTTGGGTTCACGCCCTAATCGACGGACAATTTCTGCGTATTCTTCTGGCTTCAAACCTTCAGCAGCGATTTCTTGGGGGGAAAAGGGAGTAGGAGATGTGGCGGTCATGGAAATAATGCACCAATTGTACAGAGCATTATTCTACCGATTTAGTTGCTCTGTAGGTGTAGTTATAGAAATGCAGATAACTCTTTTTTGAATATTTCTTTCTGAACTATTTGACTGACCGAGTTATGAGCTTGCTCTTGCGTTCAGTTTAAACTGTAGCTGTTTAAGCGATTTAAGCGATCGCTCTACCACAAATGACATTTACTGGTGGGTAACTTTACCCTACAATAGTTAAAAAAGCTTCTGCTATTGGTTTTCCCTAATAAAAAACCATCATTTCTTTGATGGGAATAAACCCATTGATCTCGCTGCAATGAAAGTTTTTTATTGTTGAATGATTTTGAAATGAACGCGGCGATGGATGAACAAGAGTAAGTAAGTCAGTGTAAATAATTATCGTTTGGATCAGGCAGAGGGCAGGGAACTGTTAGCTGGGGGAAAAAAGGTTTGAGCCTTATTTACTTTTATTCGCACAATTTGGTTTTATTGTGCTAATTTACTTAGTAATTTTATTTACAAGTTGCGTCTGGTGAGTTATGACTAGACAAATTTACCGAATGGTTCACAATCAGAGAGTCTTAATGTATAAACTTAATTACTGAAATTAAGTGCAATCCCTGGCACCTTAATTTGCAAACATCTACTTAAAGTCAGAGATTATTCGGGTACATGCAGTTTTGTTGTAACAATTAAGTGACGAGAATCACACATATCTATGATTAGGATCGTCTCCCAGCGATCGCTAACTAGGCATAATTAATGATAACTGAACTCTAGCCGAGTCATTAATAGGGAACACACTTAATTGCCGACAGCCTTAATCAAGGACTGTCGGTTTTTTAATATCCGTATATCCTTTATCCCTTGAGAAATGTTCCATAACTATACCTAATAAAATTTCCCCACAAATGGTTGGTAACTTGACAGAGATTTTGCCACAGCCACTACCAAATGTGGGGAGTACAATAAAATTGGGTATCTTATGGCTTTGGAGTGCTAATATCTTACACTCACTCTAGTAGACCGAAAGTATACTCCTAGAACCAGCACACGCTTTGTATTAAGACATCGCTTGAATGATGTAATCAAAGTAAGGTGCTGCTTCAGCAGCGTCTTCCGCACTCAATAAGCCAAGGGAGGCTGTTTTGAGGGAACCGATCGCTTCTACCATTCCAGGCACGGGAACACCCAATGAATTGTACATTTCCCGCACACCAATCAAACCAATTTTTTCAATTGGCTCTTTGTCGCCGGCAAGTACACCATAAGTAATTAGACGTAAGTACCAGCCAAAGTCACGGATACATAGAGTGCGCTGGCGTTCTCCGTAAGCATTACCTCCGGGGGAGATAAAGTCAGGACGCTTTTGCCAAAGTTGTTTGGTTGCTTCCTGAACTATCTTTTTTTCGTTTTCGGCTAAGGTAGCCGCAATCCGCGTCCTTTGTACGCCGGTTTGCAAAAAGTCTTTGATATTTTTAAGTTCGCCACTGCTGGGATAACGCAGTTCGTCGTCGGCTTTGAGAATAACTTGGCTAATTACAGTCATGATGATTGAAATCACCTGAAATATTATCTGTTAGTTTAGCGAGTCTGAGGTACACAAGTGAAGAGAGATGATGGAGATAAGGGAGTAGAAGGAGAATTAATAACTTTTGACTCTTGACCCTTGACTTTTGACTCTTGATTAATAACTAATGACTAAAACAATTTGGCGACAAGGCGAATTAATTGAAGTGACGATCGCTAACCTGAGTGATACAGGCGATGGTGTCGGACGCGCTGATGAGCGTGTTGTGTTTGTCCCAGATACTGTACCAGGCGATCGCGCCATTATCCGCTTGGTTCATGTTAAACCAAAATACGCCCACGGGAAACTCCAGCAGCTATTAGAGCCATCCTCCCACCGTATTCGACCCAATTGTATTGTGGCGGATAAATGCGGTGGTTGCCAGTGGCAGCATATTGATTATGATTACCAGCTAGTAGCCAAGCAAAATCAAGTTATCCAAGCCTTAGAACGCATTGGCGGTTTTGTCCAACCACCGGTAGATCCAGTACTCGCCGCCCCTTCAGCTTTAGGTTATCGTAATAAATCTACATATCCTCTGGGTACATCGGCAACAGGACAGGTACAAGCTGGTTACTACCAAAAAGGTAGTCACCAATTAATTAACTTAAATCAATGTCCAGTCCAAGATGGGCGATTAAATCCCTTACTTGCCGAAGTCAAGCAGGATATTCAACAAAGGGGTTGGCGAATCTATGACGAACAACGCCATCAAGGACAAATTCGCCATCTCGGTTTACGCATTGGCCGACACACCGGGGAAATGTTGCTGACTTTGGTGGTAAAAGACTGGAATTTATCAGGAATTGAAACCCAAGCCCAGGAATGGTTAAAGCGCTATCCCCAGTTAGTGGGAGTGTCACTCAATCGCAATGGCGATCGCACAAATGCTATCTTTGGATCGGAAACCCGTTGCATCGCTGGAGTCCCCCACCTGCATGAAAACTTTGCTGGACTGGAATTTCAAGTCCGCCCAGATACTTTTTTCCAAGTGTATACAGAAACAGCAGAAGCACTATTGCAGGTAATTCAATCAGAACTCAATCTTCAAGGGCATGAGTTGCTAGTTGATGCCTACTGTGGTATTGGGACTTTAACTTTACCTCTCGCCAAAAAAGTACGTCTTGCTACAGGATTAGAAGTGCAACCAGCCGCAGTGGAACAAGCTCTTTTGAATGCCCACCGGAACGGAATTGATAATGTGACATTCCAAGTCGGGGCAGTAGAGAAATTGCTTCCAAAAATGGGCACAATACCAGAAGTAGTAATACTAGATCCACCACGTAAGGGGTGCGATCGCGCCGTCATCGACACTTTACGGCAATTGAAACCATCTCGGATAGTTTACGTCAGCTGTAAAGTAGCTACCCTCGCCCGCGACCTTAAATTGCTTTGTCAAGATGGGCAATATACCATCACACGGGTGCAACCTGCCGATTTTTTTCCTCAAACTGCTCATGTTGAAGCTGCCGCCTTTCTTGTGCTATCAGATTCGCACAAGGATAGTAATTCCTTTACAAAAACTGAAATTTGAAATTTTTAGTCTGGTGCATACTAAAGATGCTAAAATTGAATTAAGCTGAAAATAAAAATTGGTTTTGTTTAAATAAATTCAAGTTGCATAGGTTCTTAGAAATATGGATTGAATTGTGTAAATGACAAATCGGCAATTAACCAGAGTTTGCCATACTCTGTTAAATTATTAGCATCTTTTTAAGTTGCTAAATTCATTATCAAAACTATTCGAGCCGTTGTTATATATCTAAACGATCCCAACTCATACTATAGGGCTAATGCTCCCTAGCATTTTCAAAATTTAGTTTTAAAGACGCAAGTTTGAAGGCAGCATGACCACCTCAAGTTTTATCAGGGTGCCTGTAATAGCAAACTGATGTCTAGCTAACTGAAAGCTATGGGGTTTCTCTTGTGATTACAATTTCACTCCGTCCAGTTGCACGTTATTGGGGCACTATTAGTTTTGCCTCAACTCTCTACCTTTGTCCAATCTTAGATTTACTGTTGGCAGAAATCCCAGCAAAATTACAATCTGAACTGCGGCTAGGACTTCAAGAAGCCCTAGTAAACGCAGCTAAACATGGCAATAATCTCGATCCAAGCAAAACAGTTCTAGTGCGTTTTTCCTTAATAGATAATCAATATTGGTGGATAATATCAGACCAGGGTAGCGGCTTTACTCCTTCATCTACTAATGAAGAAGAAGCAACAGACTATTTACCACCAGATGAATCAGAAAGTGGGCGTGGTTTATGTCTTCTCCATCACATTTTTGATCGGGTGGAGTGGAACCGCAAAGGCACAGAATTAAGGCTTTGTAAACAAATGGAAAACCGTCCCCGTTTATCTCTGCGACGGTAGCGTACTTTAGAGTTGGGAATAGGAGTGAGGAGTTAATAATTTAAAACTTTTAACTCCTCACTCCTAACTTTTAACTTTTTCCGTGAGTTGGACAAGGAGGGGCAGAAATGGAGCGATCTAACCAACCAATTGCCTGTTCTAATCTAGCTTGAGCTTCTTGTGGCTGATTCTTCAAAAGATACACGATAGCTGCTGCCACTTGTTCATTAGCGCGGGAATTGCGGTTAGACTTGAGGCGATGCCAATCGTTAGGGGAAATGCTTAGTCTTTCCATCAAGGCTTGAGCTAGTTCCAGAGTACTAAGTTCATTCAGTTGACTGGTTTTCGGCAGCTGGGTAGATTGGGACATAACTATTGGCACATTTGCATTTACTTCTACTTTACTACTTGTAAATGAAGCCGCCAAAACAATCACAGCCGTCAGCAGAAAATCCCGAACCAGATTTTGAACAAGAATTAGAGGAAGTAGAGCGATCGCTCCTATCCTTAAAAGAACGTTACGAACAAGTGCAACGCGATCGCCAGCAACAGGCACAATGGCAACAGCATAGGGATCGACTAAAGCACAATAAATCTCAGACACCAGAAATCAAAGCAGAGTTACGGCACATTCAACAGCAGTTGGAAAGGCTAGAACTAAACTTAGAAAGCCAGTTATTTTCTTGGCGTAGCCTGAAAAAACCTTTCTGGCAAGTCGTCCGCTTTGGTGGAATGGGCGTTATCATAGGCTGGATATTAAAGTCTTATGCTGGATAAATCCAAAATTGGATTTTGGATTTTAGATTTTGGATTGGGTTAAATGGTTAAGATTCTTTAATATTTGTACTCACTACGTTGACGAAATATAAGTTGTAAAATATGGCAAATCGACGGATTGCAGAAATATTGCGAAGTGGCCAACCTGATGAATCCCTCCAAGTGCAAGGCTGGGTGCGGACGAAACGCGAGTCTAAAGGGTTTGCTTTTATTGAAGTCAATGACGGCTCATCACTAGCTAATTTGCAAGTCGTCATTAATCAGGATTTGCCAGATTACGAAGCTATATTAAAAAAATTGAATACGGGTGCTGCTGTGGAAGCGACAGGGGTGCTAGTGGCTTCTCTTGGGAAAGGACAGCGAATTGAATTGAAAGCCGAGACAGTGAAAGTTTACGGCGAAGCCGATCCCGATACATATCCCCTGCAAAAGAAACGCCATTCCTTTGAGTTTCTGCGAACCATTGGACATTTGCGATCGCGTACCAATTCCTTTGGTGCAGTTTTCCGCGTCAGAAATGCTTGTTCGGCAGCAATTCACCAATTTTTCCAAGAAAGAGGCTTTTTGTGGGTACACACACCCATTATTACCGCTAGTGATTGCGAAGGCGCGGGTGAACTGTTTAGCGTTACCAGTTTGGATTTAAAAAATATTCCCCGCACAGAAAACCAAGCAGTAGATTACAGCCAAGACTTTTTTGCTAAACCCACATATTTAACAGTTAGCGGCCAATTGGAAGCGGAAGTTATGGCGATGGCGTTTAGCAACGTCTACACCTTTGGCCCTACCTTCCGTGCAGAAAATTCCAACACCTCGCGCCACCTCGCAGAATTTTGGATGGTTGAGCCGGAAATGGCTTTTTGCGATCTAGAAGGCGATATGGATTTAGCTGAGGCGTTTCTCAAACACATTTTTAAATATGTGTTGGAAACTTGCCCAGAAGACATGGAATTTTTCAATGAACGCATTGATAAGTCTGTGTTGTCCACAGCCGAAAATATTATTAACAATCAATTTGAACGCTTAACTTATACAGAAGCGATCGCACTTTTAGAAAAAGCTGATGTTAAGTTTGAATATCCAGTGAGTTGGGGTTTAGATTTACAATCAGAACACGAACGATATCTAGCTGAACAACAGTTTAAAAAGCCAGTAATTGTCACAGATTACCCAGCGCAAATCAAAGCCTTTTATATGCGCTTGAACGACGATGAAAAAACCGTCCGCGCAATGGATATTCTCGCACCGAAAATTGGCGAAATTGTCGGCGGTTCTCAGCGCGAAGAACGCCTGGAAGTTCTAGAACGCCGTGTATTAGCGCAAGGATTAAACCCAGAAGACTTGTGGTGGTATCTGGATTTGCGTCGTTATGGTACTGTTCCTCACGCCGGTTTTGGGTTGGGTTTTGAACGACTCGTGCAATTTATTACGGGTATGGGAAATATTCGTGATGTGATTCCCTTTCCGCGTACACCACAAAGTGCTGAGTTTTAGTTTAAATTTTAGACCTGTTATCGCGTCTACACAAACCAATTCCGTCTGCGCGGATTAATAAAAACATTGAAACCCGCCAATGCGGGTTTTATTTGTATGTCCACGTATTTTTTAAAACTATTAATTAAAATTAAGATTTTTGAATCTCCTCATGTAAAACTTGAACTTGCTCAAGGGATAATTCAGTAACTTGAGCAATTTGTTCTAAATTCATTCCAATTCGCAACAAATTTAAAGCCAACTTTCTTCTTGTTTCTGCTTCACCTTTAGCTTCACCTTCTTCTAGGATTTGTTGATAAATGACTGATTCGCGCATAATCTCACTCCTTAATATCTTGCTAATTACATTTTTATTTAGCACCAGACCTGCTAAAATTCCACTGGCAGCAGCTATATTTCTTTGTAGCTGGCGATCGCTAATTGCTTCAATTGCTTTGGCTACTTGGGTTAATACCATTGTAGGATCGTTTGTTTGACTTAGCACGGCAAAGGGTAATAAACCTGGAATACTCATAAACCTGTCTGTCGGTTGTTCCCACAGACGTATTACTTCAAACTGATGGTAAGTGTTATTTAATCTAAAACTATTTTCACTGACTAATTCTGAACTGGTTTTTCTCAAATAGATTACTATTTGACGCATTTCTTTGTTAGGAAAGCGGCGATAAACCCTAACTCGATAATCTAACATCCGAAAGGGGATATCTTCATCAGGGTCGGTTTGAAATTCGGTATGCAGAACTAAATCATCAGATTGCAATAAAATTAACGAATCGGCGCGAATTGGTTCGCTTGATAATTCAGTAGGGCTAAGTTCTGTTAATTTAATCGGTGAACCTAGTAACCAAGTTGCCAAGTCATCTTTGAAGTTTTCGGCAATGAATTTACAGATATTGTCATACATAGCAGCCTTCAAGTAAAGGTATCGAGTATTTTTGAAAAAAATTAAATTTGTTGGTATTGGGTTTCCTTTAGTTAACCCAATCTATTGCTACGATTTTATTTTATGTTAAACAAGTAATACAAAAGCTAGCACTGGAGATGTAAATTAGTGTTAATGTTACTTCTCAACATTGGGAATGAGCGATATGCCATAGAAAGCCGACAGGTTGTAGAAGTAATACCACTTGTTGTACTCAAAAGTTTGCCCCACCAGCCTGAGCATATCGCTGGTGTTTTTAACTATCGCGGACGCATTGTACCAGTAATCGATTTATGTCAGTTGATGCGTGGTAAACCCTCCAGTGAGTACCTGAGTACTAGGATTGTCCTAGTCAATTATTGGGGGAGTAATAATACAGAACTTCAGGCTCCCTATATTTTGGGTTTGATGACAGAACAAGTTGTAGAAACATTACATAAGTCTGAGTCTGAATTTGTTAATCCCAATATCCAGATAGATACAGCGCCATATTTGGGCAAGATGATTGTAGATGATCGAGGGATGATTCAGTGCCTTCGCATTGAGTACTTGTTGTCAGAAGCGCAGCAAGTCAATCTCTTGCCAGAAAGTCATCACAATACTAGATTTTAGATTGGTCTGAAGACTCTATAAATGGCACAATCTGTTATTGAAGCTTTACTAAAAAGCAAGATTGGTTTAGATGCAAATTCTATTGGTGCTGATGCGATCGCAAGTGCAATTTATCAACGCATGGCAGATTGCGGTATAACGGATATTGCTCACTACTTGGGGAAGTTACAGGTATCTACCCAGGAATGGGAAGCACTGATTGACTGTGTAATTGTTCCAGAAACTTGGTTTTTTCGAGAACCAGAGTCTTTTGCATTTCTGAAGCATTACGTATTATCTGAATGGTTGCCAAAAAATCCCCAGAATGTATTGCGGGTTTTGAGTGTACCCTGTGCAACGGGTGAAGAACCATATTCCATTGCGATCGCTCTTTTGGAAGCAGGATTAAATTCGACAAACATTCACATCGATGCTGTTGATGTTAGCAACAAGTGCCTACTAAAAGCCCAACGAGCAATCTACAATCAATATTCGTTTCGCGGCAATAGCCAATCGTTTCAAGAGCGCTATTTTCAGGCAACTGAAGCAGGATATCACCTGTGCGAACAGGTGAAAAATATGGTGAATTTTATTAATGGCAACTTGGCAGATCCGGTTTTTCTAGCTGACACGCCGCTTTATGATGTAGTCTTTTGCCGTAACCTGTTGATTTACTTCGATGTGACAACAAAAGAGCGCAGCATTCAAGTCTTAGAAAGGTTGCTAAGGGAAAAAGGCTTGCTATTTGTGGGACACGCTGAAACTTGGTTATTGTTTAAAACTCAATTGATCTCAGTTCGTCAAAATTCAGTAGTTGCTCATCGAAAGTCTACGGGAGGCGAAAATGTTCGCAAAAATCATCATCCAAATCTTCAGAGACAAGGCTTCACAGACAAAAATATAGATGTTCTCAACAAGCGACAGCTACCGAAAAAAAACCATTCCCAATTTGTCGCCCAAGAGAGGTTAAGTGTTGCTTCCCAGAATCCGATATTGCCAATAGACTTAAAGGTAAATTTGTTAGAAACAGCTAGAGCTTTAGCCGATCGAGGTCGATTAGATGAGGCGGTTAAATTATGCAACGACTATCTCAACCAAAATCAGGCGAGTACTGAAGCATATCTTTTACTAGGTCAGGTGCAGCAAGCGATGTCACAAAATGAGCGGGCGGCACAATCTTTTCAAAAAGCAATTTATTTACAACCGACTCACCAAGAAGCGCTGACTCATCTGGCATTACTCAAAGAACATCAAGGGAATGCGGATAGTGCTAATCTTCTCTGGCAACGAATTCACCGATTAAATAAGCATTAAAGTTGCATAATCAGGGCGGGCAAGATGCCCACCCCACAAGACATTGAGAAAATTTTAATATGCAAATTAAATGTGTTTTAGCTTATCTAACTCTTGTGGGATGGGCGTCTCGCCCGTCCGGGGCGGACAAGATGTCCACCCCACAAGAAAATTTATTGCAACACTTTAAGCTTGCCAATGCAACAAAGGTGCGAGTCGATACAACCAACGTGCAGGGCGATGCAACAAAGGTGCGAGTCAATACAACAAACGTGCAGGTTGATGCAACAAAGGTGCGAGTCGATACAACCAACGTGCAGGGCGATGCAACAAAGGTGCAAGTTGATACAACAAACGTGCAGGGCGATGCATTAAAGGTTCAGATCAAGAGACTTGTGTATACACCGTAGCCTTGTAGGGAAGGGGCTGGGGGTTAGGTCTGTATTAGACTCAACTGAGAACCGCTATATTTAAAACCTACGCAGTATTGGGATTCATCCACCTCAGATACTCAAACTTCTTACTCAGCACTCAACACTTTCACATCAGAAGGAAAAGCTAGTCTCTGAACTAAGCTAGCTACTTAATAATTTGTTTAAAAATAAAAATACAAACCGTTCATCTTGTTTATGATTTGGGAATTTTAAGAGATGAATGCGTTTTACAGCAACAGAGGAACAGTAGGATATCCAATGTTCAAGAACATGACCTTGCAAACACGGTTGATCGGTTCATTTTTTTTCATGGGACTGATTGTACTCACGATGGCCTTGCTGGGATGGTTCACCACCAACGAGTTAAATCAGTACATTAATATACTGGCGACGGATAACATTCCCAGTGTGTCCGGGATATGGAAGATTAACGAAGGTCAGACACAAATCCAATCGGCAGAACGGTTACTATTCGATCCTGAAGTCACTGTTACTGAAAGACAAGGTGCAATAGCTCAAATCCAGGATGCTTGGAAACAGATTAATGAAGGTATTAAACAGTACGAAGCAACGCCATTAAGCGAACAAGAAAAAAAAGAGTATGGCTTACTTAAAGAACAACTGGATGCCTGGAAGCAAGCTCATGAAAAATTGTTAGATATTGAACAACAATTCACTCAACTGGGTATTCGCAATCCTTGGAAAAAACAAATTGAATTAATGCGTCAAGGAAAAGAAAAAACATCAGAGCTTGCCATTATTCAAGCACCAATTCAATTACGTAATCGCATGGATTCTGAGGGAGCAAATAGAGAAGAACCATTATTTAAAATAACTGATGACCAAGCAGGTAAACTTTTGAAACTTAATGAAGGTTACATATCAGATACACAAAAAGAAGTTGAACAGAATGTGGCCCGCAGTATTTTCTGGATTTCTGTCGGAATTGCCATTGGCCCCATAACTGCGATTATTTTTGGGTTTGTAATCGCTCGACAAATTGCGTTTCAGATTCTTGGTGTTGTTAGGGTTGCAGAGCAAATTTCCACGGGTAATTTAACAACTCAGGTCACGGCTGATTCCAACAGCAAAGATGAAATGAATAGACTCTTAACTGCTTTCCAAAGCATGACTCAGAATCTCAACACTCTGATTCGTCAGGTACAGCATTCAGGTATCCAAGTTACTACCTCAGCTACTCAAATAGCAGTTTCGGGTAAACAATTAGAAGGGACGCTTACCGAACAGGTAGCTTCTACTAATGAGGTAGCTGCCGCTACCAAAGAAATTTCCGCTACCTCTAGGGAATTAGTAAGTGCAATGGAACAAGTTGCGGCCATTTCACAAATCACAACGACAGCGGCGAATGATAGTCAAAAAGACATAGTGCGGATGGAAACCACTATGCGGCAGTTGGCAGAAGCCACTAATGCGATCGCATCTCGATTGGGAGTAATTAGCGAAAAGGCAAATAGCATTAATACTATCGTCGTCACAATTACCAAGGTGGCAGACCAAACGAATCTGCTATCGTTAAATGCGGCGATCGAAGCCGAAAAAGCCGGAGAGTATGGCTTGGGCTTTGCTGTCGTTGCTAGAGAAATTCGCCGACTAGCAGATCAAACCGCCGTTGCTACCCTCGATATTGAGCAGATGGTTAAGCAGATGCAATCGTCAGTCTCTACAGGTGTGATGGAGATGGACAAGTTTGCCGCAGAAGTAGGGCGGAATATAGAAGATGTTGCCAGCATTAGTACACAGGTTGGGCAAATTATCCAGCAAGTGCAAGACTTGAATCCGCGATTTGAGTTTGTCAACCAGGGTATGGAAACCCAATCTGTGGGAGCGCAACAAATTAGTGAGGCGATGGTGCAGTTGAGCAGTACCTCTGTGCAAACTACGGATTCCTTGCGGGAAATTAATCATGCTATAGCCCAACTTAACCAAGTGGCGCAGGGATTGCGTCAAGAGATTGCCCGCTTTCAGGTGAAAACAGAAGACGCTATACCCCTGCACCAACTCTCTTGAGCAGCCCTTATGAACCCGATCGCTACGCCATTAAATATTGAACGTTGTTGGAATTTTATCGGCATTGAGGGCGATCGCTCTTGTCCCCAATTAGCCACCTATACCCATTGCCGCAATTGCCCCGTTTACTCTACTGCTGGACGCTATTTGCTAGAGCGCTCCATACCTGAAGATTATCGCCATCAGTGGACTGAGTTACTCGCTAAATCTAGAACTGATGAAAATTCCCAAATATCCGCTACTTTAGCCACCACTCAAATCACAGTTGTGATTTTTCGTCTACAACGGGAATGGCTGGCACTTTCTGCCCAAATCTTCAAAGAAATTTCTCCTCCCAGTCTGGTTCATACCATACCGCATCGCAGCAACCAAATCTTGCGGGGATTGGTAAGTATCCGAGGTGAATTGCGATTGTGTATCTCTTTGAGCGATTTGTTGAATCTCGAAGCTGCCGATACAGCAGTACAAACCCTCAGTTCAGTGGTGTATTCGCGCATGGTGGTGCTGGAAAAAGCAGATAAAACTTGGGTGTTTGGTGTAGATGAACTTTATGGAGTACACCGATTTCACCGGGATGAGTTACAAGATCCGCCTAAGAGTCTGACTCAAACTTATACTAAAGGGTTATTTCACTGGCAACCTGGCGTGTCACAGGCGCGATCGCACAGTGTCAGTTATTTGGATGATGAATTGTTATTCACCACCTTAGCTAGGAAGGTGCTGTAATCAAAAACCTAACCCCCCAACCCCCTTCCCTACAAGGGAAGGGGGAGCTAAACTCTTCTCTCCTCGTAGGAGCTACTGTGTATACACAAGTCTTTTAAAGTTGCTGCGTAACGTAGGGTGGGTTAATTTTTGTAGGTCGATGCAACAAAGATGCAGGTCGATGCAACAAAGATGCAAGGCGATGCAACAAACGTGCAGGGCAATGCAACAAACGTGTAGGGCGATGCAACAAACGTGCAGGGCAATGCAACAAACGTGCAGGGCAATGCAACAAACGTGTAGGGCGATGCAATAAACGTGCAGATGAAAAGACTTGTGTATACACCATAGCCTCGTAGGAGAGGGGTAGAGGGAGAGAGGTTCTTCCAGGATTAATGAATCGGTGTGTCTAGGAAGGTGCAGTAATGTTAGAAGAATTTGATGTCAGCAATCTTTCCTTGCTTGATTTATTCAACATGGAAGTAAAAGCTCAAGTTGTGGTATTGAACGATCGCCTGTTGGCACTGGAAACCAAGCCCGATCCCCAACCAGAATTGGCAGCTTTAATGCGGGCAGCCCATTGCATCAAAGGCGCTGCGCGAATTGTCCAAATCGATCCGGCTGTCAACCTTGCCCACGTTATGGAAGACTGCTTTGTGGCGGCTCAAGAGGGAAAAGTTACCTTAACTGCCGATCGCATTGATGTATTGTTGCAAGGGGTAGATATGCTCCTGCGGATAGCGGAAACGGTTACAGCCAACCCAAATTTGCAGATGTTAGAAGATGTTGGCATTCAATCATTGGTGAGTGCGATCGCTAATATCCTAACTCTAGAGGCAACCTCTACAGAAATTCATCCCCTAGTAACAACAGCGCAGTTAGAAGACAACCAACAGACAACCCTGATTTCCCCATCCCCATTAGAAGAACTGGGCATCACTCAAAATCGGGCGGTGCGAATGAGTACTGAAAATCTGAATCGCTTAATGGGTTTAGCAGGAGAGTCTTTAGTTGAGGCGAATTTATTAGAACCATTTGCTAACTCTTTGCTGAAACTGAGAAGCAATCAGGGGGAATTGTCCAACTTGCTGGAGAAGTTGCAGGAGTTATTGGGCAACTATCATCTGGATCGGCAAATTAAAGAAACCTTGAGTGCAACTCATCAAAAAGCTAACGAATGTTACCAGATGATGAGCGATCGCCAAAACGAACTAGAACAATTTTCTCAGCGTTCTGCTAACCTTGCCCAGCGCCTATATCAAGAAGTTATTGCGACTCGAATGTGTTCCTTTGCGGATGGGGGACAGGGATTTCCGCGAATGGTGCGCGACTTAGCTAGACAATTGAGTAAACGGGTGAAACTGGAAATCGTTGGTAAGTCTACTTTGGTAGATCGAGATATTCTAGAACGTTTGGAAGCTCCGTTGACTCATATCCTGCGGAATGCGATCGATCATGGCATTGAATTGCCCCAAGAACGTCTAGCAGCAGGAAAGCCAGAAGAAGGAATTATTCGGATTGAAGTTACCCATCGCGCCGGAATGCTGTTTATCACCGTTGCAGATGATGGGCGGGGAATCGATATCGAGTTTTTGCGCCAAGTTGTGATCGGCAAACAACTGACAAACCCGGAAATGGCAGCCCAACTTACCGAAGTTGAGTTGATGGAATTCTTATTTTTGCCTGGTTTCTCCACAACTCAGACTGTCACCGAAATTTCGGGTAGAGGTGTGGGTTTGGATATCGCCCATAGCGCAGTGCGGGAAGTTGGCGGAACCCTGCGGGCAGTTTCTGTGTTGGGAAGAGGCATGACCTTTCACTTGCAGTTACCATTGACGCTATCTGTGATTCGCACCTTGTTGGTGGAAATTGCTGGCGAACCCTATGCCTTTGGACTAACGCGCATTGAACAGGTGTTGATATTATCCAAGTCTAAGATTGCTGTATCGGAAAATCGTCCATTTTTCGTGATGAATAATCAACCTGTGGAGTTGATTATGGCAAGTCAAGTTTTAGAGTTAGCCTCGCCTGCGGTGAATATGGAATCGCTGTCAGTTATTGTAATTAGCGATCGCTTCAATCGTTATGGATTAGTTGTAGATCGGTTTCTCGGTGAGTGCAATTTGGTTGTCCGCCCCCTAGATCCCCGCCTTGGTAAAGTCCCAAACATTAGCGCCGCCGCCCTGATGGATGATGGTTCGCCAGTCTTGATTGTCGATGTTGAAGATTTAGTCCGTTCCATTGCGAAGGTATTTTCCAGCGGACAACTTTCTCAGGTAAATCAGTCTGCTCATCAGGCAGTTACCAAAACCTACAAGCGAGTGTTAGTAGTGGATGATTCAATCACTGTGCGCGAAATGGAGCGCAAACTTTTGGAAAACAACGGTTACAAAGCTGAAGTGGCGGTTAATGGCATTGATGGTTGGAATGCAATCCGCAGTGGCGATTATGACTTGGTAGTGACAGATATTGATATGCCCCGGATGAACGGCTTTGAACTCACTAGCCAGATAAAAACTCATGCCAAGTTGAAGCAAATACCTGTGATTATCGTTTCTTATAAAGACCGGGAAGAAGACCGACTGCAAGGGTTAGAAGCAGGTGCAGACTACTACTTAACTAAGAGCAGCTTTCATGATGACACTCTGTTAAAGGCGGTAATTGATTTAATTGGAGAGGCTTGATAATAATTCGTAATTCGTAATTAAGAAAGCTAGATTTAAATGTTGTATTTGTAGCGTTATTTTGGAGAAATGCCATAATTTGTGAGAATTGCGATCGCTAACGATATGTTCATGGCTGTAGAAGTACTGCGCCGGGCTGTGGTAAAAATACCAGATTACAAGCTGGCGTGGGTTGCCTATGATGGTGCGGAAGCTGTAAGCAAATGTGCGGCTGATACTCCCGACTTAATTTTGATGGATGTGCTGATGCCTAGCATGGATGGAGTAGAAGCTACACGGCATATCATGAGGCAATCTCCCTGCGCGATTGTCATGGTGACAGCTAGCGTTAATCGCTATGCAGCCAAGGTTTTTGAAGCAATGGGTTATGGAGCCTTGGATGCCATCAATACGCCAATTTTCGGTGATGATGGGCTACTAAATAAAATTGCCACGATTGCCCGCTTAATTGGTAAATCTTCATATCGGCGATCGCCACCTGTCCATCACTCAAAATCACTCCCACCCCTAATTGTGATGGGATCTTCCACTGGTGGGCCCCAAGCATTGAGAACTATTCTCTCCCAATTTCCCCAAGACTTTCCGGGGGCTGTGGTTGTTGTTCAACATATAGATGCCCAATTTGTTCAAGGTTTTGCCACTTGGTTAAATGAGCAAATTCCTCTGCCTGTGCAAATTGCGATCGCAGCTTCTACACCACAGCCCGCTAAAGTTCTGATTGCCGGCACAAATCTTCATTTAGTGATGCGTCCCGATCTCACCCTTGGCTATGACAAAGAACCACTACTTTCCTATCGTCCATCAGTTGATGTTTTCTTCAACAGTGTGGCTAAAAATTGGACTGGAAAGGGGGTTGGGACGTTGCTGACGGGGATGGGTGGAGATGGCGCTCAAGGCTTAAAACAATTGCGCGAAGCAGGTTGGCATACTATTGCTCAAGACCGCAAAACTTGCGTTGTTTATGGTATGCCGAAAGTAGCAGTGGAATTAAAAGCTGCGGTGGAGGTTTTGCCAGTTGAGGCGATCGCACCAGCCTGTATAAAGTTTTTATCCTAGCACATTTACGGATAAATACTTAATGTCTAATTACTTGATTATACTATCTAATTTCCTTAGGATTCACCTTGAATATCTTAGAATAATCAGTCGATCCAAATTGGACTAATTATTAAAATACCTTTACGAAGTATTTCAAATTACCATCTATACTGCTATACTATGATACAATTGTGACATCATAAATTAATTAATTTCATCTATTAGTTTGTCATTTTTTAAACAAACACCACTTAGAGGTGCTAAATGAACCTGCAAGAAACAGCACTCTCACAAATATCTCCAAAGACAGGAATATCATCACCAAAGTGGAGTGAAGCACAAACCCCACAAAATGTGCCATTTATTCCAGATTCCAAAATATCCGCAGTCAGACTTTTGCTAATTGACGATCAGGTAATTATCAGCGAAGCCTTTCGTCGGATGATTGCGACAGAAACAGATATTTCCCTTCACTACACAAGTAATCCAGCAAAAGCTATTCAAGATGCGATCGCCATAGAACCAACGACGATCTTCTTGGATATGATCATGCCAGATATCGATGGGTTAATGCTACTGCGTTGGTTTCGCTCTCATCCAGTAACTCGTGATATTCCTATCGTCATGCTATCCAGTAAAGAAGAAGCAAAGTTGAAAGCCGATGCCTTTGCTGAGGGTGCAAATGACTACCTAATTAAGTTACCCGATGCAGTTGAGTTAATTGCCCGTATTCGTTATCATTCCAAGGCATACAATAACCTCAAAGCACTCACGACCGCAACTGCTACTGCCCAACTTCAAGCACAACAGTTAGAACATACCTTACGGGAATTACAAACTACCCAAGTTCAATTAGTTCAAACTGAGAAAATGTCTAGCTTGGGTAGGATGGTTGCAGGTTTAGCCCACGAAATTAATAATCCTGTTAATTTTATTCATGGCAATTTTAATCATCTTAATAACCATGTAAATTGTCTTTTAAATTTAATTGAACTATATCAAGAAAAATATCCTGAATCCTTACCTACATTGGAAGATGAGTATGGTGATTTTAACTTGGATTTTATCATAGAGGATTTACCAAAAATTCTTTCATCCATGAGGATAGGAACCGATCGGATTCGTGACATTGTGCTGTCACTCAGAAACTTTTCTCGACTCGATCAATCAGATAAAAAAGCTGTTAATATTCATGACGGTATTGAAAGTACTTTATTACTTTTAAATCATCGGCTACAGCAAAAAATTGAAATTATTAAAAAATATGGTAATCTTCCACCAGTTCAATGTTATCCAGCCCAACTAAACCAAGTATTCATGAATATCCTTAGTAATGGCATTGATGCTTTACTAGAGTTAGATAATCATCACCAAAAGCAAATTGTGATTAAAACTGAAGTAACTGAATTGGAAACAGTCATAATCACATTCAGAGATAATGGTAATGGAATAGATTCCGAGATCCAAAGTAAGATATTCGATCCTTTTTTTACAACCAAACCTATCAACAAAGGAACGGGATTAGGTTTAGCAATTAGCCATCAAATTATTGAGAAACATGATGGCAATATCCAGCTAAAGTCTGAACTTGGTTATGGAACGGAATTTGCAATTGAAATTCCAATAGCGTTACCCGTTAATCATAAAAGCAACACTTAACTCATCAGTTTTCTTGAATTGCCGTAGAGAAAGCGAACTTATTAGTCATTGCTACTAATGACTTCCACCAAAAATCATAAGTTAATAAATCTATAATTCTTATACGCGATCGCAATCCATAATTTATATCATCGAATCTAATGATGAATTATAAATCATTTGCTACAGCTTGCGTGCATGGGATAAGTGACGTTAGTGTTAAAAGACTTGTGCAAAGCAAAACTTTCATCCCAGAAGTCGAGTAGAAAGCTAGAATGGCAATTCCAAATAAAGAAGTCAAATCTAATACAGATATTTTAGATAATAGACGCACCCAAACTTGCATCCAAGTTCGCATTCCTAAAGACTTACATGAAGAACCAGTCATTTCACGACTGACTTCTCACTATGGTGTCACAGTAATTATTGCTGCGGCTCAAATAAGCGTAAATGTGCCAGAATGCAGCTGTTTCGACCTGGAACTGCGGGGAACTATTTCCCAGATTAGAAAGTGCCCTAACTTACTTGGATGAACTAGATTTAGAAGTTTTGCACCAATCCAGCCCTGAAGAAGATGGGTGGTAAATCTTAGTTAGGAGTTAGGAGTTAGAAGTTAAAAAATTCATAGTTCATAACTCCTAACTTTTAACTCTTAACTTTGTTTAAGCCATTTGATTTTCAATCGCCCACCGCGCTAGTTCAGTGCGGTTGTGGAGATTAGTTTTGCCCAACATATTGGACACATGGCTTTCAACCGTGCGCTGACTAACATTTAGTTCTTCAGCAATTTCTCGGTTAGCTAAACCCCTAGCGACAAACTGGACTACTTTCAGTTCGGTTGGGGTTAATTGCACATCGAAGGGAACCTGGATGCGGGAACCGTTTTCGCCTCCTTTCGCTTGGTGTTCTTTCCAACGGATAGTTTGTTTCAGTGAGGATTCAACTTGTGCTACGAGTTCTTCTGGTTCAAAGGGCTTGACCATATAAACATCAGCACCTTTATTCAGACCCTTAACTCGGTCTGCACTTTGTCCCTTAGCTGAAAGGAAAAGAACCGGAATCCAACTGGTGCGTTCGTTTTGCCGGACTTGTTCCACAAAAGTATATCCGTCCATTTCCGGCATCATCACGTCGCAGATAATCATGTCTGGAACATCTTGCTCTAAAATTTCCAGAGCTTCACGTCCATTTTCGGCGGTGATGACTTCGTATCCCCGGAATTCTAAGTAATCCTTCACCAGCAAGATGAGGTTAGGGTCATCATCAATCAATAGAAGTCGTTTGTGATCTTTCATGCTGGGCTCTTTCATAGCAGTGGCACTTGTCGCGCTTCGGTCCATCAAAGTCTTGAATATTTATCCTCTATGGTGGGTTATTTCGAGATATTGTCCTTTTTCCTACTTAACTTGCCTTTGCTGTCTCGAAACCTCAAAAATGCCGAGCACTTTCAAGAGACTAGTAGCTCGATAGCAAAAGTCCAGCAAGGATACGTATAGCAGTAGTATCTATAATGCGCTATTATATATCGCATTGAAAGTGGCGGGCGAAAAAACACTGATTAAATAATAATCCTTCTAACTCACAAGTAAGTATTGGCTTAAAGATGACCCTACCTCAAAACCAACCCGCACTTTCTTAAAGCTTACTGCTCTACCATATCCTTCGGTTGCCAAGCCTCGATGAGGGGTTCACAAGAAACTAGGGAAGTTTCTGGCAAAGGATGGTTTAAAGATTCATATTCTTCTACCACCTTATTGCCTATTAAGTGTTCTTGAACGATCCGCTCAATAACTTCCAATTTTGCTTGGCGATACCAGACACCATCAGGGTAAACCACCATTATGAGTCCAGAACAACAAACACGCAAGCAGTTGGCTTTAGTTCCATAGACGCATAAGGGATAATTCTGTTGCGGCTCATCAAGTTTTAACTCTTTAAGTCGCCCTTTTAAGTATTCCCTGGATTCCAGACTAGCTCGTTTTGAGCGGCAATTAGCAATTGTCTGGTCAGCGCAAATAAAAATGTGTCGCTGAATCTTTGCAAGTCCTAAACTTTCTACACAATTACTCAGGGGCTTATATTCTAGAGATTTAGTGGATTTGGGGATTTGGTGGCTGGGCTGGATCACTGTATTGTTACTCATCGAGCGGCTCCCTGATTACAGTTCTATAACAATTTGCAAGGTTTGCAAATAAAGTTGACTGAGAAGGGAATGAGGTCTTGGGCATTGATAATTGGGAAAACTCTTCACTACTCCCAACTCCCGACTCCCTTTTACCATATAAAAATATACGTAACTTACAGGACAGAACCCGCAGAGTAAAAATAATTAGGCATTTATACTTAAGTACATCAACGCTCTCCTAGTTCGGGAACCCGTACTAAAGGAATTCTTGCCATCGGATGCTAATTTTCGGTAGATTAGCACTCAGGGGTTGAGAGTGCTAATCTCTGGAGAAAATAATTATGGCAGCCTTATCTTTAAGCGTTTCTACTGTTAAACCTTTGAGCGATCGCGTTTTCGTAAAAGTGAACGCCTCAGAGGAAAAGACCGCAGGTGGTCTGTATTTGCCCGATACCGCCAAGGAAAAGCCCCAGGTAGGGGAAGTCGTTGCCCTTGGTCCTGGCAAGCGTAACGACGACGGTAGCCGTCAAGAATTGGAAATTAAAGTCGGCGATAAAGTGCTGTACTCCAAGTACGCTGGCACTGATATCAAGCTCGGCACCGAAGAATATGTACTGCTTTCTGAAAAAGACATTTTAGCAGTTGTTATCTAATTGTCATTAGTCAATGGTCATTAGTCATTAGCCAATGACAAAAGACAAAAGACAAAAGACAAAAAACAAATGACAAAGGACAAATAATATGGCAAAGCGCATTATCTACAACGAAAACGCCCGTCGTGCGTTGGAACGAGGCATTGACATCTTGGCTGAGGCCGTAGCTGTTACCCTCGGCCCCAAAGGTCGTAACGTAGTTCTAGAAAAGAAATTTGGCGCACCGCAAATCGTTAATGACGGTGTAACGATCGCTAAAGAAATCGAATTAGAAGACCATATTGAAAACACTGGCGTAGCTTTGATTCGTCAAGCTGCTTCTAAAACCAACGATGCTGCGGGCGACGGTACTACAACTGCTACCGTTTTAGCTCATGCGATCGTTAAAGAAGGCTTGCGGAACGTTGCAGCTGGTGCTAACGCAATTTCCCTGAAGCGTGGTATTGATAAAGCTACTGCCTTTTTGGTAGACAAAATCAAAGAACACGCCCGTCCAGTGGAAGATTCCAAAGCCATTGCCCAAGTTGGTGCGATCTCGGCTGGTAATGACGAAGAAGTCGGTCAAATGATTGCCCAAGCAATGGATAAGGTGGGCAAAGAAGGCGTAATTTCCCTAGAAGAAGGGAAATCTATGTTCACCGAATTGGAAATCACTGAAGGGATGCGCTTTGACAAAGGCTACATCTCTCCATATTTTGCTACCGACCCTGAACGGATGGAAGCAGTTTTTGATGAACCTTTCATCCTGCTGACCGATAAGAAAATTGCTTTGGTACAAGACCTTGTACCAGTGTTAGAGCAAGTAGCTCGTGCTGGTCGTCCTTTGGTGATTATCGCTGAAGATATTGAAAAAGAAGCTTTAGCAACCTTGGTAGTAAACCGTTTACGCGGTGTACTAAACGTGGCTGCTGTTAAGGCTCCTGGCTTTGGCGATCGCCGCAAAGCACTACTAGAAGACATCGCTGTTTTAACTGGTGGTCAACTAATCACCGAAGATGCTGGTCTGAAGCTAGATAACACCAAGCTAGATAGCCTAGGTAAAGCTCGCCGGATCACCATCACCAAGGACAGCACCACAATTGTTGCCGAAGGTAACGAAGCTGCTGTTAAGGCTCGTGTAGAACAGATTCGTCGTCAAATCGATGAAACCGAATCTTCTTACGACAAAGAGAAACTGCAAGAGCGTCTTGCTAAACTCTCTGGTGGTGTTGCTGTAGTGAAAGTAGGTGCAGCAACCGAAACCGAAATGAAAGACAAGAAATTGCGCCTAGAAGACGCAATCAACGCCACTAAAGCTGCTGTGGAAGAAGGTATTGTTCCTGGCGGTGGTACAACTCTGGCTCACCTTGCTCCTGAATTGGAAGTTTGGGCAAAGGAAAATCTGAAAGATGAAGAGTTGATTGGTGCTTTGATTGTCGTTCGCGCCTTACCTGCACCTCTGAAGCGGATTGCTGAAAATGCCGGTCAGAATGGTGCTGTAATCGCTGAACGCGTCAAAGAGAAAGAATTCAACGTTGGCTACAACGCTGCAACCAACGAATTTGTTGACTTGTTAGCTGCTGGTATTGTTGACCCTGCTAAAGTGACTCGTTCTGCTCTGCAAAACGCTGCTTCCATCGCTGGTATGGTGTTGACAACCGAATGTATTATAGTTGACAAACCTGAGCCTAAAGATGGCGCTCCTGCTGGCGCTGGTGCTGGTGGCGGTGACTTCGATTACTAATACTTTGTAGTTACATAATAAAAGAGCTGCTTCCCTTGTGGAGGCGGCTGTTTTTTTGTTTGAACTGCCTTTGATGAAGCTGTTGCCGGAGGCTAGGGGCGCAAAAATAGTAGTACAAATATTCTGCTAATGAATGAACAACAGTTATAATATGAATATTTAATGACATTAACCATGAATTACATCTTAAAAACACAAGCAAGTTATGCTAGGAAAAATATTGAGCAAAGACTAGAAGATTTTATTGATGCAGTTGATAATGATAAAAGCCTAAGTCCAGATATAAAAGATCAGCTTGTTTTTTTAATATCTGCTGATGCTTGTGAATTAACATCTATTACAAGTAAGTTCAGACAGCAATTGTCAATAAGTCCTTATATACATCCCGAAGTGGAAAGGAGAATACGATTGTTAGATATATCTATCCAATATTGGGCAAGATTATTGGATATTAATACCTTATTTTTGTGCAATCAATTTTTATACGTTTAAATAGCTTATTTATTAATATTTTTTATTTCGTAAAAGCAGCTACTTTTCTCAAAAACTAGCCGCTTTTTGTAATTTTTATAAACTCAAATAATTTCCTTGGCGTGCTTGGTGTCTGGTAGCAACATTCAACACTATTTTTAGTTAAGCCGACGCTGTTATCTTTAGCAGACGCGAACTAACTCGCCGCAAACTTTACTGGCACAAGTGGCTGAACAAGTCGCTACAATTCCAGATAGGGAGGAGCGACAAAATATCAATATCGCGGGTTGTGTAGAAATTCTGGCGGGTTTGCGGTTTGAGAAGGATTTAGTTCGGCAATTTTTACGGGAGGATATTATGAAAGAGTCTGTGATTTATCAAGATATCGTTCAAAAGGAAGCGTTTAAATTGATTAGTCGTCAGCTTAGACGGCGTTTTGGTGATATCGATGCATCATTAGTTGAGCAGGTTCGGAATTTATCTGCTGAACAGTTAGAGGAGTTGGGAGAGGCGTTGTTAGATTTTTCGGAAGTTGCTGATTTGATAGCTTGGTTAGAGCAGCATTAATAAGCTTAATGAAATTGTGAAAGCTGCTATTTTATGGAGCGGTTGTTTTTATTTTAATCGCACCCTAAGTATAAAGAGAAGTTAATCTAGAGGCAACTATTTATAAAAGTAAAAATCTCTGGTTCTATGTCACTGTTAACAGATGCTTTAGACAGAATTCTAAATTGGTTCCAGCAAAACAAACCCTCTTATGCTTTTTCTCTGCAACCAGGATTAGCTTATGAAGAAATTGAAGAAAAAGTTAAAAACTTGCCCTTTACCTTGCCAAGAGAAGTTTATGAACTTTACCAATGGCGGAATGGTATGCGTATATGTAAAGGAGAAAAAATAGCGCAGTTTTTTCATGGATACACTTTTCTTTCCCTAGAAGATGCAATTGATGAATACAACCAGCTAATAGGGTTGTGTGATGATCCTGAACTTGATTATGAGTGGGATAAAGATTTAAATGAAGAATTAGCTGAAATGGTTGATATGACAAATGGATTTATTATTCCAGAACTAAATAAAGAAGAAAATGAATTACAAGTAGAAATTGTTAATGC
This sequence comes from Nostoc sp. 'Peltigera membranacea cyanobiont' 213, assembly GCF_002245975.1. Taxonomy (NCBI): domain Bacteria; kingdom Bacillati; phylum Cyanobacteriota; class Cyanophyceae; order Nostocales; family Nostocaceae; genus Nostoc; species Nostoc sp. 'Peltigera membranacea cyanobiont' 213. The sequence continues at coordinate 79,754 of NZ_NOLI01000009.1, forward strand.
TGATATTTGGAAATCAGATTGGTTTCCTATTTTTTATCATGACCCTAAGTCATATATAATTGTTACTTGTAAAGATAAATATTTTGCATTTATTTCAGAAATATATCTACAATCAATTGAAGATGGAGAACCAAAAACTATTTTTAATAGCCTCACAAATATGATGTTAGATATAGCAGAACGCTGTGATACAAGTAAATAAAATAGGGTTACTTTCAGAATTAAACTAGATTTCATGACTCCCTGCGGCTTGACGATGAAAAACAAAGCCAAAGGTTTTTAAGATTTTGATAATTTGTCTGTAGCTAAACCCAGCTAGCCGTCCCATGAATTAACTACTGACCTACAATTAAAGGATAGTTAAATTGTTCAGCTATTGGCTGCAAATAATTTAGTTTTTGATTCTGAGATTGTGCTTATAATAACTTACGCGCTACATCACGGGCAATTTCTAAAGTTTCAGCAACAGTCCGTCCTTGAGCTACTAAACCTTGAAGCTCATCAGATGTTGCTAAATAAACGCCTTCATGTAATTTCTCAATGTGGATGTTTACCAATCTTTCCATTCTTGTATGTAGATATTACTGTTTGGAGCGGTTTAATTGTTATGATATCGCTTTTCTGAATTACAGCGATCGCACAATCTTCTAGCTTCAGAGGATGTTTGAAAAGTCTCCTTGTCACTATCAAAAGTTATAAATACTTCTAAGTCCCCCTTTTTAAGTATAAAAAAATATCCCCTACCTCAAATTCAAAAAGCAGGGGTTTGGTTAAAGCTACTTAACTGAAACGGCATCAACATCGATAGTGCTTGGAGTGGTAGTAGAAGCCTCAGTAGTATTAGGTGCTTCAGTGCCTAGATCGCCCTTACGAGCTTTCCAGCCTTCAATCACCAGTCCAGACACTTCACTAACTAGCAGAGTCAAAAGGAAAACATCATCAATCTGTCCCGCAACGGGTATAAAATCTGGGAGAATATCAATTGGACTGACCAAATAGACTAGCGTTCCTAAAATTACCCACCAACGGTACTTCGGGTTACGAAGCACATTGCGATACCAGGTGTAAAGTGATTGGATTGAAAATTTCATATTTTTAACCTCCAGTTATCTTTAATTTTGACAAATTATCCTAAAAACTCCCGGTGGGAATAACCGTCCTAGTTAGTCTGGATGACGCTACTCGTAATTTTCCACCAAATACCTCATCTGTAATTATCCACAAAAGCATAGGATTGCAAGGGTTTCATTGATTCGGACTGTAAATTTTATTTTTGCTGTGCTGTAGTAGTAATTCCCTAACAACAAATAAATTGTATGGATGTTGATTGTTTATTTTATAGGGGAATCCTTTACAGCGTTAGAAGACAGGGTAGAAGAACGCACCGCCGAACTCAAAAGCGCTTTGAGTGAATTGCAGCACACTCAAGCACAAATGGTTCAAAGTGAAAAAATGTCTAGTCTGGGTCAACTGGTGGCAGGTGTGGCATATAAAATCAACAACCCGATGAACTTTGTTCATGGCAATATTACCTACCTACAATTGCCTACCCAGCACTAGGTTTGTCAACCAGTCTGAGTCAAATACGCCATGCTTACAGTGTCTTTTTAGCTTTTCGATAAATTTATATTTTGGAAGTCCCTCATTTTGCATTAATCTCTAGAATTAAAATGCTTTAGCACATTTGCTCTAGTTATGGAGGGAGGAAACTTAAACAGTGGATATTTTAGATTTATTTTATAAGGGCGGGCCAGCGATGTGGCCTTTGCTTGTCCTATCGGTTCTGGCTTTTAGTGTGATTTTTGAGCGTCTGTGGTTCTGGCTGCGAATTTTGACTCAGGAAAAGCAAATAGTCGATCGCATTCTGGATGCTGCTCAGGATAATTGGCAAGCAGCTGCGGACATTGCCAAACAAGCAAGTCATCAACCTGTCGGACGTTTTCTCTATGCCCCCTTACGTTTTCCAAAAACTGATGTGGAAACGTTTCGACTAGCACTTGAGGCTACAGCAGAAGATGAATTGGCTGGAATGCGGCGGGGTGAAAAGCTTTTAGAAGCCGTGATTGCCCTCGCGCCCCTGCTGGGATTGTTGGGCACGGTTTTGGGTTTAATCAGAGCTTTGCGAGCAATTCGGATTGGCGATTTGGGAACTGAATCGACAGCTGGTGTAACTACTGGTATTGGTGAATCTCTAATTGCTACGGCAACGGGGCTAATAGTTGCCATTATTAGTTTGGTATTTTACCGCCTATTTCAAAGTTTTGTAGTTAACCAAATCAAAGTTTTTCGGAAGGCAGGGAATGAAATGGAATTACTCTATCGCCAATCCCCCCCTGATTTTAGTAATAGTACATCAGCAATTGTGCGGGAAAATTTCACTCCACCCCGTAAGCCAGGAAAGACTAGGTTGCCTGAACCTCCTGAACCACCTAATGCAGCTAATTAGTCCAGCAAGAATTCAACCCGAAAACCAGATGTTTAAATTGAGAAAATGAAAGTTAATCTACATACCCCAATTGAAGAAGTCCAAATTCAAATCATTCCTTTAATTGATGTTGTTTTTTGTATACTGACGTTTTTTTTATTAGCAGCATTACAATTTACGCGGCAACAAGCAATAAATGTTGATTTGCCCAAAGCCAGCCCTAGTACAGTATCTGGAATAACATCACAGGGTGGAAGTTTGATTGTAACTATCGATGCCGTCGGCAATACTTACATAGAAAAACAGCCTGTAAAACGCGACGATTTGGGGGCGAGGTTAAAACAGTATCTCCAAGCAAACCCCAGTGCTGTTGTGGTGCTGAATGCTTCGCGGACAGCAACTTATAATGATGTGATTGAGACATTGGATTTGTTACGGCAAGTAGGAGGCGATCGCGTTTCTTTGGGAATTATTCCCGGCCCATCTCAACTACCCACAAACTCACTCAACCAGCCTAATATTCCCTCTTTCCCAATCAATCCTGGTACAGGAACAGTTCCAGGCATCAATCCTGAAGGCAATCTTAGCCCTAAATTTCCTTTAGCACCCAATTCTGTACCCTTACCTGGTCTAAGTCAGCCTCCAACTGGACAAGGTATCAGTCCTATCAATCCTGGTATTTCCAACCCACCAGCATCCAAAGTGCCTGTAGCACCCAAACAAACCCAACCTCCTCTGAAAAGATGAAATAGGAAGTATGGGGGATTGGGCACAAAGGGCAGAGGAGCAGTTGTTGCTGGGTACAAGGGAAAAAATTAAAAATTACTTTTTTCCCTTCTGCCCGCTGTTTCCTTGCTCTCCTGCTTCTTCCTTATTCCCTCTGAAGCTTTTTCTCAATCCTAAAGATATCTAAAACAAAATTCGGTTAGCGATGAAACTTCTGCTAATTTACAAATAATTGGTTGAGCTTTAAAGATTTTTACACCGATAAACTGAAGTAATTTATCACCAATTGCCATTCACATTTCAGGGATTGTGGCATGAATATCGTTACGCTTTTAATTGTTTGGCTAGTAACAGCTATCAGCCTGTTGATAATTAGTAAATTACCTTTAGGAGTTGAAATTGATACTCCTGGTAAAGCCTTCCTTTCTGCCGCAGTGCTTGGTATCGTGACGGCAATAGTCAGACCGATTTTAAACCTCATTTTTGCAGTCCCCAATTTACTCACATTGGACTTACTATCAAGCATTTTCACATTTATGATTGCCGTAGTTTGTTTTAGTATTGCGGCTTGGTTAGTTGAGGGATTTCGCTTACGTTATGGGATTTGGAGTGCTGTTATTGGGGCATTTACGCTGACTATAATTAACAGCTTAATCTACAAATTATTGGGTGTTTAAAATTAATAGTGAGGAGTCAGGAGTTAGGAGTTATTAAGAACTCATCACTCCTAACTAACATCTCCTAACTATTCGTTTGAACTTGGGGGAGCAACGGGGGTAGCTGATTGTTGTTTACGTTGTTCGCGTTTTTTGCGATCGGCTGAGAGCATATCTGCCATCACCACTAGGGCTTGCGCCATCTTGTCTAGGTTAGAACGGTATAACTCCAAATCCTTGTTGAGTTTGTCCTCAGATACGTGCAAGCCAGCCGCGATCGCTTTTAACGCCTCGGTGAGTTGCTTTTCGTCTTTGACTAATTCGGGATCTGACTGTTCCAATAACGAAAATACACCAATTGCGAACAAACGGCTGTATTTAAAGTTAGGATTATTGGCGATCGCTTGCAGTTGTGTTTGCAGGTCAGCATCTCGATCTAAGTAAGTAGTTTGGCCTAGCCACCCAATTAAATCTTTAACTGGCAAACCTTTAGCTACAGCTTGCAATCTTTCCGCATCCTGTCGATAGTGTTGCGGATCTTGTTCTATAGCCCGACATAGGGCATTAAAAATCGATTCTCGATCTCGTTCTGGTTGATAGCCTTGCATGAAGCGGTCAAAAGTCGTGACGACGCCCAAGGCATAAATTGGATTGTAGCTAAAATCGATATTTACTGACAGTAGATGCATTTCTACCATCAATTCTTCTACGACCCGACGATAAATAGTGTTAATCGGACGGGTGTGAAGATTGTAAAAAGTTCGTTTTGTATCAGAGACAGTACGGACGTTATTCACAAAGAAAATGTTAAGGGCGACGTATCTTTATTTTCACGCTTAAAGGCTACTTTGCCAAGTTTAGCTTTTGACTGGTGACGGTTTCATTTACAATATAAACAAATCAAAAGTATTTTATAAGCTAGTAGGCATAGGGGATAAGACCCTTTCCTCTAAAAAAACTAGCCAAAAATTTTTATCTATAATGATTTATTTATCGCATTTATGAACTTCTCGCCACAGTTAATTGCTTTAGGTGAGTGCCTAGCAGGTGAATTTGATAATCAGGAACAAGCTATAGGCGAACCAGTTTGGTATGTCCATCTCCGAATGTGGCAAAGACCAGTGAATTTGTTCACAGAAGATAGCATCACCCTGTTTGCCGAACAAGCTAACGCGATTAACCTAGATAAACCTTACCGCCAGAGAATTATGCGGTTGCGTCAGGGTAGCAACTCTGACACATCTCTGGAAGTACAATATTACATGCCTCAAGATCCAGATGCATTAAGAGGTGCAGGCAATAACCCTGCTCTGTTAAACACACTGACATCCGAACAATTAGATTTACTACCAGGTTGTATCCTAACAGTAGCTCAGGAAACACTAGCTGGCGATCGCTATAAGTTTAACGCTACCCCACAACCAGAGAGTCGTTGCAGCTTTACCTATCTTGGCAATAGCGCCTATGTTTCCTTGGGTTTTGAAGCTACTGCGGCAGAATTCCACAGCTATGACAAAGGAATCGATCCAGCAACTGGAAAAGCAACTTGGGGAGCGATTATGGGCCCTTATCGCTACACCAAGCGAAATCAGTATAAAATAAGATAAACTTATGCTTCATGAGTTACGAGTTATGGAGTTTCAATTAACTCCTCACTCTTAACTCCTAACCCTTTTTTAGCTAGCGATGCTACGAGGTACGCCTTCTAGAGCTTCCTCTTCTGTTTCAAAGATTTCAAAGACAGTATCCATCATCGTCACTTCAAACACGAGTTTGGCTTCTGGATGTACATTGCAAATGCGGAAACTGCCCTTGACTTTATCAGCATCGCGCATCCCCGCTACCAAAGACGTTAGACCAGAACTATCAATAAAATTTACCTGAGCCAGATTCACGACTACATGGCGGCTGAGTTTAGAAATACACTCTTGTAATTTCAGGCGAAATTGCCAAGCGGTGGTAATGTCTAGACGACCTGCTGGTGTCAGGACAATAACGGTATTTCCGTCTTGGGTTGTATAAGTTTTTTGGTCTATCTGAATCACTAAAGCCCTCCCCGTGGCATTCCTTTTAAGATTAGCTAGTTACACAGAATTGTCTAATGCTGTCACTTGAGATTAACAAGCCATAGCTAAAATTGTCACCTTTTTCTGCTAAGTGCTTAACTTTAGTAGTTTAACTCACTAAAACAGTACTGAGTAGCAATTAAAAATGGGGGAGTGGGGAGTGAAGGAGATAGGGAAGAACTCCTAACTCCTAACTCAGCACTATTAACTGGGTGTCCAGTTGATCCAATCTTGAGGCTTGAGAAAGGTTTCATACAACTCGGCTTCAGGGGTATTGGGTTCCGGTTGATAGCCATATTCCCAGCGCACTAAGGGCGGTAGGGACATGAGAATTGATTCGGTACGTCCGTTGGTTTGCAGACCAAAAATAGTACCTCTGTCATAAACCAAGTTAAATTCTACATACCGTCCCCGGCGGTAGAGTTGAAAATTCCGTTGGCGATCGCCATACTCTATCCCATGTCGCCGTTCTACAATGGGTACGTAGGCTGGTAAAAATGCTCTGCCACAGTCTTGGACAAAGGCAAACAAATCTTCCCAATTACGGGTTTCTGGGGTTCCCACTTGATTGCTATGCATAGCCGCGTCTCCATTGGGATTTGGCCCGCGATATAAAGCACCTTGGCCATCTTGGTAATCAAAAAATAGACCACCTACGCCTCGTGTCTCATCACGATGCTTAAGGTAGAAATATTCATCGCACCAGGGCTTAAACACCGAGTAATAGTCTGGGTGGTGTTTGTCACAAGCCTGTTTTAATGTTTTGTGTAGATGTGCCGCATCTTCAGCAAAAGGGTAATAAGGTGTCAAGTCAAGACCACCACCAAACCACCAAACTGGCCCCGCTTCAAAGTAGCGATAATTTAAATGAACTGTGGGCACGTAAGGATTATGTGGGTGTAACACCATTGAAGTTCCCGTGGCATAAAAGCCATGTCCTGCGGCTTCAGGGCGTTGAGCCAAAATTGAGGCTGGCAAATGGGAACCCCAAACTTCAGAAAAATTCACACCTGCTTGTTCAAATATTGCACCTTCTCGCAGCACGCGCGATCGCCCTCCACCCCCTTCAGGGCGTTCCCAACTATCTTCATGAAACTTAGCCACACCATCTAGTTTTGCCAATGATTCGGTAATTTCGTCTTGCAGTTGTTTCATAAACTGACTGACTCTAGTCTGAGCGTCAGGTGCTGGCAAGGACTTGGATGATTCTGCTGCTAGAGTTGGTGTTTGCGAGTTGGTCAACATAGATTCCCAAACCTAAATTACAATTTCCAGAAAGCCACAAATTTCTTATCTTAAAATTTGGGGGAAACACGCGCCAACAATCAAGCTCTATTTGCCCAACCCGCTTTTTTCTTACTGGTTAAGCATTTATACGATTGATAGGCATCACTAGAGTTATTTTCCCTCAAATGCGTATAGGCTTGTATATTGACTGAGTTTTTTTTGTTAATTTTTACTATTTCGCTCATTTGGCATTCCAAGAACTGAGCGTAGTTGCCCACAATACCAGAGTTACCAGAAAGTGTCTAGAGAGGGGGAGGATTAGGAAAATGCAAGATTGGTTATCCAAATTCATCCACCGCAAACGTCGTCGGTTTTGCGCTTCTCTGGTGCGGACGTATCGAGAGATAAGTTCTGCTTCTGTAGATGAATTGTGGCAAAAAGTCGCTGACTTAACAGATGTTTCTTGGCATCCACTACTTAAGAGTACTAACGTACCCTACGGATTAGTACCCAAACCAGGATTGATTTTTCACGCAGTAACGCGCTTTTCACCGATTCCTATCCGTATCTTTGTGGAGCGCGTCAATCCTAAAGAGATGCTGAGTATCCGAGTGCTAGCGATTCCTGGGATAGAGGAACGGATAACTTATCAAGTAGAATCAACGGTTTGTGGTACTTATTTGTCTTATTCTGTAACACTCCGCGGATGGTTATCCCCCTTAATTTGGTCTTTATCCCGTCCTTATGTAGACCGCGTAGCACGGTCTTTAATCGAGGCAGTGGAAAAGACGGCATTGCCTACGGTATCTAGTAAGAAAAAATCCATTAATGACAGTTGTTTTGATTTTTAGGCAAGGGGAACAAGGGGGACAAGGAGAATAACCCCCAATACTTCTCTACGAGATACTATGCCCTAAGCGAAGCTATGCCGCAGGCTTTACGGCTTCTCTAAGAGACGCTCTTCGCATTCGCTCAGTACAAGTAAGTGTCCAATGCCCAATTCCCAATGCCCAAAGAAAGTTAAGATTCTATATAGGTAATAATGCCATTTACTAAATTTTATTACGGCATTGACAGTGAAACCACTAAGCTGACCTTACTTAAGGGACTTCCAAATAAAAAAATATCCCAAATTTTCTTGTGGGATGGGCATCTTGCCCGTCCCACAAGATGGATAATTTATTTCTTGGAAAGCCCTAAGAAAGTATCCAGTTGATAACTAAGTTCGCCACAAGTGTATTTATTCATTTTGAATTTTGAATTTTTATGTACGATGTCCTCGATTCTCGCTCTGTCTTAGAAATTTTGCGACCAGTGGAAGATCCAGAACTCCGCAAAAGTCTGGTGGAACTGAATATGATTCGTAACGTCAAAATTGAGGATGGTAAGGTTAGTTTCACTTTGGTGTTGACCACTCCTGCTTGTCCTTTACGTGAATTTATCGTTGAAGACTGTCAGAAAGCTGTCAAAAAGCTACCAGGTGTTACAGATGTCAGTATAGAAGTAACCGCAGAAACACCGCAACAAAAAAGTTTGCCAGACCGCACTGGTATTTCTGGTGTCAAAAATATTATTGCTGTTTCCAGCGGTAAAGGTGGCGTTGGTAAAAGTACGGTGGCGGTAAATGTTGCAGTGGCTCTAGCTCAAACTGGAGCGAAAGTCGGTTTGTTAGATGCTGATATTTACGGCCCCAATGACCCCACTATGCTGGGTCTGGCTGATGCTCAAATTACTGTGCGTTCCACTGAAACAGGTGACATCCTAGAACCTGCTTTTAATCACGGTGTCAAATTAGTTTCAATGGGCTTTTTGATTGACCGAGATCAACCAGTAATTTGGCGGGGGCCTATGCTCAATGGTGTAATTCGCCAGTTTCTTTATCAAGTGCAATGGGGAGAATTAGATTATTTAATTGTAGATATGCCACCGGGAACCGGAGATGCTCAGTTAACTTTGACTCAAGCAGTGCCAATGGCAGGGGCGGTAATTGTCACCACGCCGCAAAATGTAGCCCTGTTAGATTCTCGCAAGGGATTGCGGATGTTCCAGCAGATGAATGTCCCGGTATTGGGAATTGTGGAAAATATGAGCTATTTTATCCCCCCCGACCAACCTGATAAGCAATATGACATCTTTGGTTCTGGTGGTGGCTCTAAAACAGCCACCGAATTAGGAGTGCCACTGTTGGGGTGCGTACCACTAGAAATTTCCACACGAGTTGGTGGTGACAGTGGTGTGCCCATAGTTGTTGGCGATCCAGATTCAGCTTCGGCAAAAGCATTAACCGCGATCGCTCTTACGATTGCTGGTAAAGTATCAGTTGCGGCCCTGACATAATTATAAATTTTAATTTCTATCTACTTCCTGAGCTATAGCTTGGGAATACTAAGGATTGGGTATTAGGGAGTGGGGAAGTAGGGAAAGGATAATTGTTGATTTTTTCCCAATTCCCAATTCCCAATCCCCAATCCCAACAATTAAAGCTAACGTCTAAATTGACACAATGTTGTTAAAACGATCGCTCCCCAAAATTCGCTGGAAGTCTTGGGTTAAGCCCTGGCAGCATGTAGATTGGCTCCTATTTTGTTTGCCAGTTGCTATCAGTATCTTTGGTGGCACCATGATTCTCAGTACAGAACTGAAGCAGCCAGTAACGGACTGGTGGTGGCACTGGATGGTAGCGGGTATCGGCGTGCTTATAGCCCTATTTTTATCTCGCATCCGTTACGAACTCTTGATGCAGTGGCACTGGGTAACATACTCACTAACGAATTTCAGCTTAATTGCTGTGATGATTGCTGGTACTAGTGCTAAAGGGGCACAAAGGTGGATTAATATCGCCGGCTTTAACGTACAACCCTCAGAATTTGCCAAAATCGGCATGATTATCACCTTAGCGGCTTTGCTACACAGGCAGACTGCTTCTAGCCTCGAAGGTGTTCTCCGCGTTCTGGCAATCACTGCCATCCCTTGGGGATTAGTATTTTTGCAGCCAGATTTAGCAACATCACTGGTCTTTGGTGCGATCGTCTTAGGAATGCTTTACTGGGCAAATGCTAACCCAGGCTGGTTAATTCTGATGATTTCTCCTGTGGTTGCTGCCATTTTGTTTAGTATATCTTGGCCTTTCTCAGAGCCGATAGTTTTATTCAAAGAACTATCTTTTGGCCCATTAGGGCTAATTTGGTCTGCTGGGATGGCTATTTTGGGCTGGCAAACTCTGCCCTGGCGGAGATTTGGTTTTGGTGCTATCAGTGCATGGACTCTCAATATATTCGGTGGCGAATTAGGAGTCTTCGCTTGGAACCATATTTTAAAACCATACCAAAAAGATCGGCTAACTGTATTCATGGATCCCGATCACGATCCACTTGGTGCTGGATATCACTTAATCCAATCTCGTATTGCCATTGGTGCTGGTGAAATTTGGGGATGGGGTTTGTTCAAGGGGCCAATGACACAACTAAATTTCGTACCTGAACAGCATACAGACTTTATTTTCTCCGCAGTGGGGGAAGAATTCGGTTTTGTTGGTTGTTTATTAGTGCTGTTTGTCTTCGGCTTAATTTGCCTCCGTCTACTGCATGTCGCCCAAACCGCCAAAGACAACTTTGGTTCTTTGTTGGCTATTGGCGTTTTATCCATGATCGTGTTTCAGGTGATTGTGAACGTTGGCATGACTGTAGGTTTAGCGCCTGTGGCCGGAATTCCCCTACCCTGGATGAGTTATGGGCGTTCTGCTATGCTGACTAACTTCATTTCGTTGGGAATCGTAGAATCGGTAGCAAATTTTCGCCAAAAGCAGAAGTATTATTGATTCGTCATTAGTCATTTGTCCAAAGTCCAATTGCTAATGACCAATGACTATTAAGAAGTATTAAGCTATTAAAAGGAAACAAGCGAGGCTAAAAACATGATTCTGCCTGGAGCAACTGTTCGCGTCAAAAATCCCGCAGATACCTACTATCGCTACGAAGGACTCGTGCAACGACTGACTGATGGCAAAGTAGCCGTATTATTTGAAGGTGGTAACTGGGATAAATTAGTTACCTTTCGCCTGAGTGAATTGGAACTCGTAGAGACCATAGCCGGACGGAAAAAAGCCAAATAAGATTAGTCATTGGTCATTTGTCCTTTGTCCTTTGGCAAAAACTAATGACTAATGACCCTTACGGGTGACGCTCATGCCTTGCTAACGCTGCGCTAACGCCAGTCACTCATGGGGGAAACTCCTTGGCGCTAGCCTTTCCCTTTGAGCTACGGTGTACACACATCTTTGTACGAAACCCAAAATCGTTGAAGATCCCCCTAAATCCACGCCACTTGCTTCACTTGGGGAGACCCCAAGACCGCAGTGGCTCCCCGATAAATTGGGGGACTTTAAGAGACTTTTGCCCCCCAATTTATCGGGGGTTACGGGGATCAAAAGCTTGTGAGGCCACTCTCAAAGACTTGTGTGGACACCGTAGCCCAAAGGGAGAAGACCGCGCTGGCTCACCAATGATTAATGACTAAATTACCATGCGCCTCCCATTACCACAGTTTGCCACTGGCGATCGCCATCCCAACCATATTGCGGAGGTGATTGAGACTACTAGTACAGAATTTTTAGCTCAGTGTTTAGAGCCAGAAGATTTGAGCTTTCCCTCCATGCCACCCTTTGGTAGTTGGGTTTGTTCTGTGGATGAAGAATCTGGCAATCAAGTTTATGGAATAGTATATTATGCTACGACAGCGCCCATAGATTCAGTCCACAGAGCTAGGGCTTTGGGGTTATCATTGCAAGACTTACGGGAGGAACAACCACAGATATTTGCCATGCTGAGAACAGAATTTCGAGCTGCGATCGTGGGATTTGAGGAGTCTTCTCAGAATCGAGGTTATAACCAAAGAATATATCAATATCTACCACCCCGTCCCCCGCAAATTCATCAAGCTGTTTATCGGTGCGAACCAGAAGCGATCGTTAAATTTACTGAAGAACTAGATTTTTTGCGGACACTACTTTGTATTAACGGTGCGCCAGTCGAGTCTTTAACCGCAGCTGCTATTCGAAATGTATACCAGTTACGCAAAGCTGACCGGGAATGGCTCATTAAAGCTGGACGGAATCTAAGCGTGCTACTTAAAGATGACTACGATCGCTTGCGGTTTATTTTAAGTCAAATCCATCCGTAGGTAGTTAATTCTTGGACAATTGCCTAGTTAGTGTAAGTTATTAATTATTTTTATTGATTTTTCGTCAGGTGGCTTCTGCATTGATTTATATCATTAGGCGATCGCCCCCAAGGTAATCGCAATTTTACCATAGCTCCTTTAATTCCTACCTATGGAACTCATCTCACAAGTTCTTGTTCTGGAACCAACTTCCCAAGTTCTTGGCAAGGAACCAATTGTTCCTTTTGCTATTTTGCTGGTGGTTATTTTAGTTATACCCATCATGTTTGAGCGGCTAAGATTACCAGGATTAGTGGGTTTGGTTTTCTCAGGGCTAGTACTTGGGCCTTCCGGCTGGAATTTATTTCAATCTGACTCGCCGATGATTAACCTGCTATCAGACATTGGGTTAATTTATTTGCTGTTTGTCGCAGGACTAGAAGTCGATCTAGAAAAGTTTCGTCGGCAAAAAAGTCGTGCCTTTGGATTTGCTAGTTTGACTTTTAGTGTCCCCCTAGTGATGGGAACCTTAGTTGGCCTAATTTTAGACTATAGCTGGAATACTTCCATCTTAATTGGCTCTTTATTCGCTTCCTATACCCTTTTGGCATATCCGATAATCAGCCGTTTGGGAGTGGTAAACAACGAAGCTGTTACTGTGACTATTGGAGCTAAGATTTTTACAGATGTTGGCTCAGTGCTAATCTTAGCCGTTTGTGTAGGTGTTGCTCATGCTGGAGCATTCAGCTTTGCTAAACTACTTACCTTGTCGGGTTGGTTAATTATTTACTCTGTTGCTGTTGTGACAGGTTTTGATTGGGCAGGTAAGGAGTTTTTCAAGCGATCTGGAGATGACGAAGGAAACAAGTTTTTATTTGTGTTACTTTCTGTGTTTCTGGCAGCAGTGGGCGCTCAATTAATTGGGATAGAAAAAATTGTTGGTGCTTTTTTAGCGGGTTTGGCGGTAAATGAAGCGGTGGGTGAAGGCCCAGTCAAAGAAAAGGTGGTATTTATTGGCAGTGTGCTGTTTATTCCCATTTTCTTTGTTGACCTTGGCTTACTGATCGATTTACCCACCTTTGCTAACAACCTGGACACGCTCAAGTTAACGCTGTTGATGATAGTCGGTTTGATTGTCAGTAAATTGATTGCAGCTTTGTTGACAAAACTAATTTACCGCTACAAGTGGCAAGAAACGCTAACTATGTGGTCGCTATCACTTCCCCAGGTTGGTACAACTTTAGCAGCTACCTTAGTGGGATATCAGGCTGGATTGCTGCCACTAGAAGTATTACACAGTGTCATTGTCTTAATGGTTGTCACATCAACCTTGGGGCCCTTGATGACGAGTCGAATCGCTGTTGGTTTGAATTCTTTACCAGGCGAAGATTTAGCACCATCTCTACCTGACCAGAATGCACCAGAGATAGGTAGTGCTTTTACTATAGTCGTACCTGTTTATAATCCTCATACCGAACAGCATTTGATTGAAATGGCGGCCTTACTCGCGCGTCAATCTCAGGGGAAAATTATACCGCTTGCGATCGCTACTGCTGCTGCTCAGATGGATGCACCACAGTTAGAAGCGTCTCTACAACGCAGCGAGCAGTTATTGACCAAAGCCACGGCATACAGTCGAGTATTAGGCGTGGCCGCAGAACCAATGCTGCGAATTGATGATGCCTTTGCTCAAGGAATTAGCCGGGCCGCCCGCGAACAAAAGGCTAATTTAATTGTTATGGGTTGGGGAAAACGGACTGGATTAAGAGCGCGTTTATTTGGGAATGTGATTGATGGTGTGCTTTGGGCATCCCATTGTCCAGTCGCAGTGACACGTCTAGTAGAATCACCGAAAAAAATTCAGCGCATCTTAGTACCAGTAGAAAATTTAACAGCACCGACATTACAGCCTGTACAATTTGCCCAAATGCTGGCAGAGGCAAATCAGAGTCACATTACTGTGCTAAATGTGTGCGATCGCCGCACAAGTTCCAGTAAAATTGCCTGGAGGCGATCGCATCTCTCCCTAATGGTATCTAATTTAGCTTTGGCGAATGCCCCAGAAATTCAAATTATCGCTCATGAAAATGTTGCCCAAGCAATTTTGCAGGCTGCACGATTATACGATCTAGTCGTTTTACCTTTTATCCGTAATCGTACTAGTCCTGGAGGGTTAGCTATTAGCGATGTTACAACCCAGTTAGCCAGACAACTCACCTGCTCCATCATCATACTTGGAGAACCGCAGCGCACTCAAAGCACAAATATAGCGATCTCTAACACGGTTACTAGCATTATATCTGCTGTATGATGTGGGGCAGATTCCAGTCTATCTGAGTGAACTGGGGCTGGCAATCCGCATTCACAAAAAGCTTTGTAACAAATGAATCGACTGTAGAAATATACAGATATCCCTACAGTCGATTCTCTGCTGCTTCCAGATGAGAACACCAGTAACCATAAAAACATTTTATATTATTGAAGATTTGATGAACTTTGAGTCGAAGACTGACAATGTTGAGACTAAGTTTGTTATTTTGCTAGTTAAATTGTTCAAGAAGCAGGTAAAAACATCACAAAGTTATAAATGGAGAAAAATAAGTAAATTCAACAATACTTTTTGATTAAACTTGTTCTTTTTTCAGTTCTGTATTTTTGTCCCCAAGCTGGGTAATCTAAAGGTAAGTGCAATAGCTACTGAAAATATTTGTAACTAACTGGGAAACTATGAGAATTTTGGTGACGGGCGGTGCTGGGTTTATTGGTTCCCATCTCATCGACCGATTAATGACCGAGGGGCATGAATTAATATGCTTGGATAATTTTTACACTGGTCACAAACGAAACATCCTTAAATGGTTAGGTAATCCGTACTTTGAACTGATCCGCCATGATATTACCGAACCAATTCGATTAGAGGTCGATCAAATTTATCATTTGGCTTGTCCAGCTTCACCAGTCCATTACCAGTACAACCCAGTCAAAACCGTTAAAACTAACGTCATGGGAACCCTGAATATGTTGGGGCTGGCTAAACGTGTAAAAGCTAGATTTTTCTTGGCTTCAACGAGTGAAGTATACGGAGATCCTGAAGTTCATCCCCAAGTTGAAGAGTATAGAGGTAGCGTCAATCCCATTGGGATCCGTTCATGCTATGACGAAGGTAAAAGAATTGCTGAGACTTTAGCATTTGATTACTACAGACAAAATAAAGTTGATATTCGAGTTGTTCGGATATTTAACACCTACGGCCCAAGAATGTTAGAAAACGATGGTCGGGTGGTGAGCAACTTTATAGTTCAAGCCTTGCGGGGTAATCCTTTAACTGTGTACGGAGATGGTTCGCAAACTCGTAGTTTTTGCTACGTTTCCGATCTGGTAGAAGGATTCATCCGGCTGATGAATAGCGACTATATTGGCCCAGTAAATTTGGGTAATCCTGGTGAATACACGATATTACAATTGGCCCAAGCTGTGCAAAATATGATCGACCCGGATTCAAAGATTAAATTCGAGGCATTACCTTCGGACGATCCCCGCCGTCGCCAGCCTGATATCACCAAGGCAAAAACTTGGTTAAATTGGGAACCTACCATTCCTCTGCAAGAGGGGTTAAAACTGACAATAGAAGATTTCCGCGATCGCATTCAAGGCGATGGCAATAATTCAACCAACTAAGTAGCGCCTAACATCGCTCTAAATTTTCATGCAAGCTCACCCGCTCGGTAGCTGGTATGCTTAGTGGCTGAGTTTACTAACAGTCTGTTAAGTGTCATATTGATAACTTCTTTTTGAAGACTACACCCAAAAAAGTTAGGGAGTTAAAGAATGCGTGTTTGCGTTATTGGTACTGGTTACGTTGGTTTAGTTACAGGTGCTTGCTTGGCTCATATTGGGCATGATGTAATTTGCGTAGACAACAACGAAGAAAAAGTTAAGTTAATGAAGTCTGGACAGTCCCCAATTTTTGAGCCGGGACTCTCAGAAATTATGCAGTCTGCCATTCAAACCGAGAAGATTCATTTTACAAGCGATCTTGCTGCTGGAGTTACCCACGGAGAAATTCTGTTTATTGCTGTGGGAACACCACCTTTACCCACTGGTGAAAGTGATACTCGTTACGTGGAAGCTGTAGCCCGTGGGATTGGGGAAAATCTCAACGGTGGTTATAAGGTGATCGTTAATAAGTCTACAGTCCCCATTGGCTCAGGTGACTGGGTGCGGATGCTTGTTCTAGATGGTGTTGCAGAGCGGCAGAAAGCACTTGTACCCGCAGGTGGAGTGCCGAGCGATGAGAAATTACCTGAGTTTGTAGCCGAGTTTGATGTAGTAAGCAATCCAGAATTTTTGCGCGAAGGTTCAGCAGTTCACGACACCTTCAACCCCGATCGCATTGTACTAGGGGGCAATAGTCAAAGAGCAGTAGCCTTGATGCAACAACTCTATGCCCCAATTGTGGAACGCAAGTACGCTGTCGATCAATCTTTACCCCCAGTGCCAATTCTGGCAACAGACCTGAGTTCGGCGGAGATGATTAAATATGCCGCGAATGCCTTTTTAGCCACCAAGATTAGTTTTATTAACGAAGTTGCTAATATTTGCGATCGCGTCGGTGCTGATGTCACCCAAGTGGCCAAAGGCATCGGTCTAGACTCCCGCATTGGTAACAAATTTTTACAAGCTGGTATTGGTTGGGGCGGTTCTTGCTTTCCCAAAGATGTCTCGGCTCTGATTCATACTGCTGATGACTATGGTTATGAAGCCCAATTACTAAAATCTGCCGTCAGTGTCAACGAACGCCAACGCTTGATTGCTCTAGAGAAACTCCAACAGGTTTTGAAAATTCTCAAAGGCAAAACAGTCGGACTACTCGGACTGACCTTCAAGCCAGATACCGACGACTTGCGCGATGCTCCAGCCCTGATTTTAATTGAGCAGCTAAATAGACTGGGAGCGAAAGTTAAAGCTTACGACCCCATTATTTCTCAAACAGGTATGCGTCATGGTCTTTCTGGTGTATTAGTAGAAACTGATGCCGAAAGACTAGCTGATGGCTGCGATGCTTTAGTACTTGTCACTGAATGGCAGCAGTTCAGCACTCTTGACTATGTGAAGATGGCAAAATTGATGGCTCACCCCGTTATCATCGATGGTCGTAACTTCCTCGACCCCGAAACACTCATCCGCGCTGGATTCCAATATGTAGGCGTGGGAAGGTAGAAAGACGCGATTAATCGCGTCTCTACAGGAGTTAGGAGTGATAAGTAAAAATTAATTACAACCCATAATCAATAACTCCTAACTCCCTTCAAAACTTAAGTATTTAAATTACCGCCCAGAATCATCTAGGCGGTATTTAATTTGTATAAAGCTTCATGCAAAGCTGTTCAGGAAAACTTTACTTTGAACCTTTGCGTTTTTTTTCATATCAAGCGCTATTTGGAATACGTTCGATTTCAGCATATCCACTGAAAATAAGTTTTTGACCTTCAGTTTCTAATCGGTTGAGTCGCATTTTCACTCCATCAAGATCAAAACGATCCAAATCAACCATATTATCTAAAATTTCTACCAGCGCGACACTCAAGGTTTGGGAAATTTCCCGTTGTCCTTCTGGTACTTGTTCAAGTTCGATTTTTGGATCTTTGAAAGAAACTCGCCGTCGCCTTTCAATGCCTATAGTTAGGATCATGCTCAGGGGTACAAGGTCGCCATTATTTAAATCTGCTTTTGCTACAAGCTGCAACCGATTTTCTGGTAATAGCTGCACCTGAACCTCCGTAAAGGAAACTGGTTCACCGCCAGATAATGCTGTCAGCGATGGCACAGAGAGGTTAAGCAGGCGCTTTTTCACCAGTTCCGCGCTAAAGGCTTGGTTGATGCCTGCTTCTGATAGAATTACTTGAGCGATCGCTTGAGTGGGTTGCTTGAGACTGAGTTTGCCACTTAAAACCGAGCCGAAGTCAATGGCCACCGCATCGGTTTCAAAAGACATCTCCTCTACCGCGAAATCTTTCCGAATCACCAAGCCACGACCGCTCATTTTGAAGCTATCAATGCTGCCTTGCAACAGTTTGCTGGAGGGGTAGCAGCGCACAAAGACTTCTACTGACTCGCTTTGCGTAAACAGGTGGCGAATCGTTTGGCTGGCGACTGTGTTGAGCATCCGCTCTCCCCAATCTGTGCCTTTAGGATCTTGTAAACCAGTAAGTCCGCCGAACATGTGGTTTTTAGTCTCTAGAAGTTCTTTGTACTTTTGTAACAAACTGTGAAGAATACAGCAAGCGATCCCGTGATTAATTGTGCTGATGGGTAGAAGTTGGATAGCTGATGGTTGATGATGTAATGTATTAAATATTACTAACTACAAAGAGAATAAAGGAGGTAAATACAGGTCAAACACCTTCTGTTTAGGAATGTAAACGGTAAATGCAGGAAAAGTATAACATTTCAAGCGATGAAAACTGAGTCAGATGTTGACGTTAATAATATATAGCGTTTCCTAATCACATGAAGGTACGTCATAGCCCCCTCCTCGCTGGCGCTACGGTATACACACATCTCTGTACGAAACCCAGTCGCAAATAAAAATAGAACAAATAATTGACTAAAAAATATTCCCACACCTAAAAATACTTTTGGTCGAATAATAAAAGTAAGTTTAGTTGATGTTTGCTCTAGGATTTTTAGAGGATTAGCTAGAGTCAAATAACATCCAGCACCTAAGTTAATTGCCAGCAGGATGGTAATTATTGAACCACCCCACCGCAAGGCGGATGGGGATTCCTGACATCTCGTGATGACAGAGGGACATTCAAGTATCCCTCTAGACCCTCAAGCTAACACCCATACGAGAGGCGTAAGAATTGGGCTTACATTTATAG